>JAFDAW010000359.1 GCA_019313605.1 Deltaproteobacteria bacterium | reverse complement strand
CGTCACGGCACTGCTCGGCCCTCGGCTGCGGCGTCGGATTTCGAGCTAGGAGAGCGACCCCGGAAGGGGTCGCGAGACGCTGCAAGCGAATCCCAGGGATTCGCGAATCAGGCGGCGTTCCACCCGCTCTTCAGCATGAAGCGAAAGCGGGTGTTGCCGATCTCGATCTCGTCGGTATCGGCGAGTTCCGCCGAGCGAATTCGTTTGCCATTGACCTTGGTGCCGTTCGACGACTGGAGATCCTCGATCGAATAGGCCCCGGTTTCCTCATCGAGCAACACGATCGCGTGTTCGCGGCTGATATTTTCATCGAGCAGCGTGATGTCGGTGGTGGGGTTGCGGCCGATCAGGGTCTCGTCCGAGCTGAGCGCGTATTCCATCCCCTCGAATCCGCCGTTGCAGATCACCAGTACACCGCGTGCTTCGGCTTGATCCCCGTCCATCCGTGCCCCTCCGAGCTGGCGCGTCGCGCGCCGTTTGGATAATCGGCGCTTGCGGCCGTGGCCTTGAGGCTCGGGAGGCCCAGAGGGCGGATCAGAGCTTGCGGTGGCTCAGAGCGGGCAGGCTGGCCCGCACGCGCCTCAGCTCCCCGAGGTCGCAATCAGCGACTACCACCGCGGGCGCGTCACCCGCCTCGGCGAGGATTCGCCCCCACGGATCGAGGATCAGCGAGTGGCCGTGGCTGGCCCGATCCGGGCTGTGCCGTCCACACTGCGCGGGGGCAAGCACGAAGGCCTGGTTCTCGATCGCACGCGCGCGCAGCAGGATCTCCCAGTGGGCTTTGCCCGTCTCGGGCGCAAAGGCGCTTGGCACCGCAATCCATTCGGCGCCTCGGGTGGCCATCTCCCGGTAGAGCTCCGGGAAGCGAACGTCGTAACAGACCGAGAGGCCGAGCCTGCCGAACGAGGCTTCCGCGACCACGACCTCCTCACCGGGTGCCGTGAACGCAGACTCCCGATACACGCCGCCGCTTTCGCCCAGGTCGATGTCGAAGAGGTGGATCTTGCGGTAGACGGCCGCGATCTCGCCGGTCTCGGCGATCAGCGCGCTGGTGTTGTAGACCCGCGGATCGCCCTCGATGGCCTCGGCAAAGGTCCCTGCGAGAATGGGCAGTCGATGTCGGCGGGCGAGCTCGCGCACGGTTTCGACGATCTCGCCATCGAGCGCTTGAGCGCACGGAATCGGGTTCCCCTCGCGGCGCAAAAAGGCGAAGTTCTCGGGCAGCGCGATGAATTCGGCTCCGCCTCCGGCCGCTTCGTCTACCGCGCACCGCGCGGATTCGAGGTTTTCCGACAGATTGTCGGTCGAAGTCATCTGCACCAGGGCAACGCGCACGGCTGCAATCTACCTTGACCGTTGGAAAGCTGCCGCCAGTCGCCGCAAATTGCCTTGACGGCTCGAAGGTTGCCGCCAGTCTATGGGCCGGTTGCGAACGCGGCGCTGAGTGCTGCCCGGCAGCGACTCAGAAAGGGAGAACGCGGTGACGCGAAGCAGGGCAGGGTGGGACATCCACTTCGAGGCCGGAGGATCACTCGCGCCTCCGCTGGCCGGTTCCCACGGTGTCACGCGCGCCGAGGTACAGGCGGAATTGCGCCGCTGTCGCGAGGTCTTGCCGAGGCTCCAGGGCACCCATCCCGCGTCGGGCTTCGTCCGCGTGCTCAAGCGCACCGCGGCGCTGCGCGCTGTGCAGGATTCAGCCGCGCAATGGCGCACCCGCAAGATCAGTGATCTGATTCACATCGGGATCGGCGGTTCTTCGCTGGGCGCCGAAGCGCTGCTGCGGGCCACCGCGCACCCGCACCACAACCTGCTCACCGACCGCCAGCGCGGGGGACCGCGGGTCCACTTCGTCGACAACGTCGATCCTGAAACACTCGGCGCTCTGTTCGAGGTGGTCGATCTGCGCCAATCGCTGGTGCACGTCGTCTCGAAGTCCGGCAGCACGGTCGAAACGGCTGCGGGTTTCCAGATTCTGCGCGAGGCCCTCGAGCAAGCGGGGCGGGGCGTGCGCTGGAACGATCGCTGCGTGTTCACGGCCGGCCGCGGCGCGCTTCGCGAACTCGGCACCCGCGAAGGCGTCGAGATCCTCGACTTTCCAGAGGATGTGGGCGGCCGCTTCTCGATCCTCACGCCATCGGGTTTGTTCACGCCCGCCGTCGCGGGTGTCGATGTCGGCGCCGTCGTGCAGGGCGCGCGGCGCTATCTCTCGCGCATCGCGAACGCCGCGCTGGCAGACAATTCGGCTGCGGTTTCGGCGGCGATCGCGTATCTGATGACCGAGCGCAAACGCAAGAACGTCCACGTGCTGATGCCGTATGCGGACACCCTCGAGCCGCTGGCGCGTTGGTACGCGCAGTTGATCGGCGAGAGCCTCGGCAAGCGCGGGCGCCGCGGAGCCCGGACGACGGGCGTCGGTCCGACACCGCTTCCCGCGCGCGGCAGCA
>JAFDAW010000108.1 GCA_019313605.1 Deltaproteobacteria bacterium | reverse complement strand
CACTTCTTCCTGCTCGTCGTGCCCGAGCACTCCGGTGGTCAGTACCTGAAGGCTCTGGCGCGGATCTCGCGCTTCTTCCGAGACGCGGCGTTCCGCCAGCAGCTCACGAGTGCCGAGTCGCAGATTGACATCATCCGGGCGATCGCCGAAGAGGACACCAAGCTCTAGGAGCGTGGCCCAGCGGGCCACGCGACGCCGCAAAGCGAATCCGAAGGATTCGCCCGCGAGGCTTCTCGCCGCGCGATTCCCGTTCAGCGGATTCGGAGACACCATGACGGTTTCGGTCCACGGGGCGCTCCTCGAGGTTCACGGCGTGGGGACCGCGTTGCTCGGCCCGAGTGGCGTCGGCAAGAGCGAATGCGCGCTGGAGTTGCTCAGCCGCGGGCATCGACTCGTCGCGGACGATGTGATCGAGCTGACGCCCGAACCGGATGACGGCCTGAAGGGGCGGGCGCCCGAGCGGATTCGGCACTACATGGAAATTCGTGGAATCGGGATCGTCTTCGTTCCGGACTTGTTTGGCGCAGATTCAGTCTGCGATGAAGTGAGCGTTGATCTGGTCTGTCGACTCGAGCGCTGGCGGGAGGGCGCCGCCTACGAACGCGTCGGGCTGGAGCGGCCGGAGGAGGAGTTTGCGGGGGTCCGGCTGCCGCGGCTGACACTGCCCGCGCGGCCGGGTGGATCGATGGCGACGGTCGTGGAGCTGGCGGCCCGAGATCACCTGCAGCGCCAATCGGGTGTAAACGCGGCGAAGCGCCTCGACCAGCGCCTGCGGGACGAAATGGAGCGACGTTGAGATTTTCGCGCGCACACATCGTATTCGTGAGCGGACTCTCCGGCAGCGGCAAGAGCACCGCGATGGCTGCGCTCGAGGACTTGAGTTTCTACTGCGTAGACAATCTCCCGGTTCAGCTCATCGAGCAGTTTCTGCACCTCTGCACCCAGGCCACGCCGCCGATCGAGAAGATCGGGTTGGCGGTCGATGCCCGCGAGGAGCCGTTTCTCCGCGAGCTGCCGACTGCGATCGAAGCGCTGCGGCGTTCGGGCGCGCAGATCGAGGTCATCTTCCTCGATTGCTCGAACGATGCTCTACTCAACCGATATCGCGAGACGCGGCGGGTTCATCCGCTCTCGCCCGCTGGAAGCGTCGAGGAGGGCATCGAGAAGGAGCGGCGCCTGCTGGTCGATGTTTCCGCACTCGCGGATCATCGGATCGAGACGTCGGCGCTCAACGTCCATCAGCTCAAGGCCAATGTCGTCCAACACATCGAGGGCGAGGCCCGCGCAACTGTCGTCAACCTGGTTTCCTTCGGCTTCCGCTACGGGACGCCGGCCTCCGTTGAGCAACTCTTCGATGTGCGATTTCTCCCCAACCCGTATTTTGAAGAACACTTGCGCGAGCGCTCTGGGAGCGATCCGGAGGTGGCCGACTACGTGTTGAAGAATTCGCTCGGGACGGCGTTGTTCGGGCGACTCTGCGATCTGTGCAACTTTCTGGTTCCCCTCTATGATCAAGAAGGCAAGGCGTACGTGACGATCGGCGTGGGATGCACGGGTGGGAGACATCGATCCGTCGCGATCGTCGAGGCGCTGGCCGAATCCATCCGGGGCACGGGGCGCGAAGTCAACGTGGAGCATCGAGACGTGGAGCGAAGCTGATGAAGATCGGAGTGGTCCTCGTGACCCATTATCAGATCGGCAAGGAGTTTCTTCACGCGGTGCGTCTGATCGTTCCGAACACACCGGATTTCCTCACGGTGTCGATCGATCCGAAACAAAGCGTCGACGAAATGCGGCAGCTGATCGAGAGGGCGCTGAAGCAGGCGGATCGCGGAGCGGGGGTGCTCGTGCTCACCGACATGTTCGGGGGGACGCCATCCAACATGAGCCTGTCCTTCGTGGAAGAGACGGGCGTCGAAGTGGTGACCGGCCTGAATCTGCCGATGTTGATCAAGCTCGCAACGCTTTCGGAAGACCAGCCCCTCGATGAACTCGCGAAGTTCATCAAGAGCTACGGGCAGCGCAATATTTCTGTCGCGAGCGAGATCCTCCCGGAAAAGAATTCGTGAACAAGAGCGTTGAACGCGGATTTACGGTCCGAAGCGAGCTGGGTCTGCACGCGCGACCCGCGGGCGAGTTCGTCATCATGGCGGGTCGCTTCGAATCCGAGATTTCGGTGGGCAACGGTCGCGAGTGGGTGGACGGGCGAAGCGTGCTGTCGCTGCTCTCGCTTGCCGCAGGCCGCGGCGTCGAGCTGCGGGTTCGCGCGATCGGTGAGGACGCCGAAGAAGCCGTCTCGGCGCTAGGTGCACTGATCGAGCGCTCCCATGCCGAAATCGAGAACTCCGCGGCCGGCTGAAAGCCCGCGCGGTCGACGGTGCGCGGGCGATCCCAGCGCGCCGCTCGAATTGAATCCGAAACGGCCCTCGACTAGAGTGCTGGACCACATTTCGGCCCAGAGGAGTCACGGAACATGGCAAGAGGCGCTCTTTTTACTTCTGAATCGGTCTCGATGGGCCATCCCGACAAGATGTGCGATCAGATCTCGGACGCTGTTCTCGACGCGATGCTCGCCCAGGACCCGGCCTCGCGCGTCGCTTGTGAGACGCTCACCACGACCGGCCTGGTGATGTTGGCCGGAGAGGTCACCACCAACGCGAACGTGGAACTCGCGCCGCTGGTTCGCCAGGTCGTTTCGGACATCGGCTACACGAGTTCCGATATGGGTTTCGACGCCGCGACCTGCTCGATCATGATCGCGCTCGGCCGGCAATCCGCGGATATTTCCCAGGGCGTTTCCGAAGGCGAGGGGCTCCACAAAGAGCAGGGCGCCGGCGATCAGGGGATGATGTTCGGCTTCGCGTGCGACGAGACCCCCGAACTGATGCCCGCGCCGATTCGACTCGCCCACCAGCTGATGGAGGCCCACCGCGCCCACTTCGAGAGCGGCGAAATCGGTTATCTGCGGCCGGATGCGAAGTCGCAGGTCACGATCGAGTACGACGGCGATCGACCCGTGAGGATCCCCGCGGTAGTTCTCTCCACCCAGCACTCTCCCGATGTCTCCTGGGACCAGCTCCGCAAGGACGTCATCGCGAAGATCATCAAGCCGACAATTCCCTCAGCGCTCCTCGACGACGACACCATCTACCACGTGAACCCGACCGGGCGCTTCGTGGTGGGTGGACCGATGGGAGACGCCGGGCTCACGGGCCGGAAGATCATCGTCGACACCTACGGCGGCATGGGTCGCCACGGAGGCGGCGCATTCTCGGGCAAGGATCCCTCGAAGGTCGACCGCAGCGCAGCCTACGCGGCGCGCTGGGTGGCGAAGAATCTCGTGGCCGCCAAGGTGGCCCGGCGCTGTGAAGTGCAGCTCGCCTACGCGATCGGTGTGCCGGAACCGGTGTCGATTCGCGTCGAGACATTCGGCACCGGCGAGTCGGATCACGCGAAATTGGAGAAGCTGGTTCGCAAGCACTTCGATCTGACGCCCAAGGGAATTGGCGAAGCGCTCGATCTGCGTAGGCCGATCTACCGCGCGACCTCCTACCACGGCCACTTCGGTCGGGAGGGGGAGGGGTTCCCCTGGGAGAAGACCGATCGTGCAGAAGCGATCGCGCGCGACGCCGGCTGAACCGAGCCGTCACCGTCTCAGAAAGTGTGCGCGGGCCCGGGGCGCTCTTTCCACGCGGGATGGAGATGAAGGCCGTGAGGCGAACTTCCGCGCAGCGAAGAGCGGTCTTCGGGAAGGTCCGTCGCCGGGTTCTTCGCCGCAGTGGGGGGCGCTGCGCGGCCTCGCTCACGTTGATCGGCTGGTTTCTGGCGATCGGCGCGGGGCTGGCGCGTGGCGATGAGATCGCGCCCACGCCAGAACCTGTCGCCATTCGCGTGCTTTTGATGGAGGCGAATAGGACGGTGCGGGCGCGCGATGGGCGCGCGGGTGGTGAGACGGTCGTGGGGCCCGGCTCGGGTGGTCTTCTCGTGGACCGGCGCCCCGTGGGCAAGGTCTGGCGGATCGGGGGCAGCGGAATCGTTGCCGTGAACCAGATGCGATTTCGCGGAAAACTCGAATTTCGACGTATTTCCAATGGAATGCAGGTCATCAATGAAGTGGAACTCGAGGATTATGTGAGCGGAATCCTGGGACGGGAAATCTACCCGGATTGGCACCCTGAAACGCTGAAGGCTCAGGCGGTGGTCGCGCGCAGCTACGCGCTCCACCAGCGCGCTGAGGCCCGTGGCCAGGCGTTTCACCTGGAGGCCGGTACCGGTAGCCAGGTCTACGGTGGGGTGGCCGCCGAGACTCGGTCGATTCGCGCAGCGGTCGCGGCGACCCGCGGCGAGTATCTCACCTACGAGCGGAAGCCGATTCTGGCCGTTTACCACTCGGCGTCTGGCGGGCAGACCGCGAGTTCTGAGGAGGTCTGGGGGCGCGTGATGCCCTATCTGGTGAGCCTCGAAGTCGAAGATGAGCAGGATTCCCCAGATACCTACTGGCGCGCGAGCATCTCAAAGACCAAACTGGGGCGCGCTCTCGATTCGCTCGGGATCCGGATCGGCTCACCTCGAGAGGTGCAGGTCGTGGACCGCTCGCGGAGTGGGCGGGCGCTGCGGGTGCGAATCCGTGGCGACAAGGGGCAACACATACTGGAGGCGCGCGCTCTGCGTGTGGCGCTAGGAGAATCGGTGATTCGCAGCACGCTATTCGAAATTCGCCCGGCCCAGGACGCTGTCGTGTTCGTCGGATCGGGGCACGGACACGGAGTCGGGATGAGTCAGTGGGGCGCGCAAGCCATGGCGCAGCGTGGTTCGACGTACCGCGAGATCGTTCAGGCCTTTTATCCGGGAACCTCGTTGGTGGGAGGAGCAGCACGATGAACTTTCTATTCGGTCTCATACCTCTCCAGGCGCAACCCGATGGAGGGTCGCCGTTTGGCGCGTTCGTACCGATCATCCTGATCACGGGAATTTTCTACCTCCTGCTGATCCGGCCGCAGCAGAAGAAGCAGAAAAAACTGGAAGCCATGATCAAGGCGGTCGACAAGGGCGACAACGTCGTGACGACCGGCGGCTTGCACGGAAAAGTCATCGGCGTGACCGATGACGTGCTAACCCTCGACATCGGTGGCGTGAAGGGCGAGCGCATCAAGGTCAAGGTCGCGCGCGGGCGGATCGAGCAGGTGGACGCGGCGAGTAAGAAGGGCGACGAATCATGAGCTTGCGCTGGCGCGCGATCTGGGTCATCGCGACGGTTCTGCTATTCGGTTATTACGCGGTCGCGAATTTCGCCTCTGAAGAGACCCGACTCGCTAGCCCGTGGATACCGGATAACGACCTGCGCCTCGGGTTGGACCTGCGCGGCGGCATCCATTGGGTGATCGGGGTCAAGCTCGGCGCGACTGAAGAGCACGAACTCAGCTTCCTGAAGGGCCTGCTGGAAGACAGTCTCGAGCGCGACAACGTCGTGGTCGGAACGATCGACGTCGTCGACCAGCGGCTCCTCGTCGAAACGTTCACCAACGAGGCGCGCGATGCCGTTCGCGCGTGGTTCGGTGATACGGACCAACTGGCCGAAGTCGGAAGCGATCCGGAGATGCTGACCTTCGAGCTTTCCGAACTGCGGCGGCAGCAGGTTCGCGAGCAGGGCATGTCGCAGGTTCTCGAGGTGTTGCGCCGCCGCATTGCCGATCCGATGAAGGGTATTCCGGACTCAGTGGTGACCCGGCAGGGTGACGATCGCGTGCTCGTGCAGATCCCAGGCGGTTCGGTCGATCGCGCCCGCGCTCGCGAGATGTTGCGGGTGACGGGCTTCCTCGAGTTCAAGATCGTGCAGGACACCGCGCAGACCGAGGAATTGTTGCGCGCCAAATTCGCGGATGGCGAGCTGCCCGAAGACACGGAGATTGCGTTCGAGCGCGACAAGGAGACGGACCGGGTCCTCACCGCCTATCTGGTTGGCGAGGAGGCCAACCTCACCGGCGATTACCTCACGGACGCGCGGCCCGGTTTCGACAACCAGCAGCGTCCCCAGGTCGACTTCACCTTCAATCCGGCCGGGGGTGAGATCTTCCAAGCGCTCACCGAAGAGAACATCGGAGCGCAACTCGCGATCATTCTCGATGAGCGGGTCTACAGCGCGCCGACGATCCAGAGTCGGATCGCGACCCGCGGGACGATCACCGGGCGATTTACGGTGGCGGAGGTGT
This sequence comes from Deltaproteobacteria bacterium, assembly GCA_019313605.1. Lineage (GTDB taxonomy): Bacteria > Myxococcota_A > UBA9160 > UBA9160 > SMWR01 > JACZVU01. Next base: position 2,568 of record JAFDAW010000108.1, on the reverse strand, counting down.
CGGACCTGTCGGTGGTCCTGCGCGCGGGCTCGCTCTCCGTTCCCGTGGTGATCGAAGAGGAGCGAACCGTCGGCCCCGCGCTCGGTGCGGACTCGATCCGGCGGGGCGTGCAGGCCATGATCGCGGGGCTGGCGTTGATCTTGCTCTTTACGACGCTCTACTACCGCGTGTCGGGCCTCTACGCGAGCGCGGCCCTCGCCGCGAACCTGCTGATGCTGATCGGCGTGATGTCGATGTTCGAGGCGACGCTGACCATGCCCGGGCTCGCGGGTATCGTACTCACGGTCGGTATGGCGATCGATGCGAACGTGATCATCTTCGAGCGCATTCGCGAGGAGTTGCGCGCGCACAAAACTCCCCGCGCGGCGATCGCGACGGGCTTCAACAAGGCGTTCTGGACGATCATGGACGCCAACATCACCACGCTGGGCACGGCGCTCGTGCTCTACAACTACGGAACGGGGCCGATCAAGGGCTTCGCGGTAACACTTTCGATCGGCGTCGTGACCAGTGTGTTCGCGGCGTTGATCATCACGCGGCTGATGTTCGCGGTCTTTCCCGGCGATCGTCACGTCGAGAGTCTGTCGATCTAGGAGCGCAACCCCAGAGTGGGGTTGCGCGACGACGCAAAGGGAAGTCGAAGACTTCCCCCGCTAGGAGCGCAACCCCAGAGTGGGGTTGCGCGACGACGCAAAGCGAATCCGTGGGATTCGCCAACTAGGAGTTCACCTTCGTGCCGTTCGAACTCGTGCCCCCGGGCACCCACATCGATTTCATCGGCAAGCGCCGCATCGCGGTGACGGTCTCGATCGCCCTATTGCTGGCGGGCGCCATCGCGGTTCCGATCAACGGCGTGAAGCTGGGGATCGATTTCCAGGGTGGCACCGAAATGCAGGTGCTCTTCGAGGATCAGGTGGAGGTCGATGAGGGATCGATCCGAAACCTGATCGGCGCTTGCGGAATCGAGGATCCGATCGTGGTCCGCTACGGCGAGACCGACCACCCGGAATTTCTGATCCGATTCCAGGTGGGTGCGGTCGCCAACGTCGAGGGGGACGCGTGCCCGCTCACCCCGGAGCAGATGGAGGTGCTCGAACGAGCCAAGCTCGCCGGCGGCGGGGGTGGCGATGAGGGAGAGAAGGGCGAGACGATCGACAAACTGACGTACGCTCTCACCAACGCAATCGGGCCCCTCGTCGGGGGCGAACTCGAGCGGGTCGAGTTCGTCGGCCCTCGGGTCGGAAGCGAGCTGCGCGCCGACGGCGTGAAGTCGCTGCTGGTGGCCTGCGTCCTGATCCTGATCTACATCGCGTTTCGCTTCAACACCCGGTTTGCGCCGGGAGCGATCGTCGCGTTGGTTCACGACATCGGGATCACAGCCGGCATCTTCGTGATCCTCGGAATGGAGTTCGACCTTCGCGTGCTGGCGGCTCTGCTGGCGATCCTGGGTTACAGCCTGAACGACACGATCATCATCTACGACCGGATCCGTGAAAACATGGAGCTGCGGACGAAGTTCGATCTGGTCGACGTTCTCAACCAAAGCGTCAATCAGACGCTGGCGCGCACCGTAATCACCTCGGGCACCACGATGGTGGCGGTGCTCGCGCTGTGGATCCTCGGTGGCGAGGTCATCCGGCCGTTTGCGATCGCGATGGCGATCGGAATCGTGATCGGAACCTACTCATCGGTGTTCATCGCATCGCCGGCGCTGCTGTTCCTGGAGCGGCATTTCGGAGGCGACGCGGCACCAGCAGCGGCTGCCGGGGGGGGAGTCGTAGCGCCGGACGCCGGCTACGCGGTTCGTCACGATGCGCCGCCGCCGCAGAAAGACTTCCGCCCGAGCAAGTCCAAGCGAAAAAAGAACAAGAAGCGACGCTAGCGAGGAGCGCGATCCCGGATGGGATCGCGTGACGCCGCAAAGGGGCGTTGAAGGCTTCCGCAGCTAGCGGTGCATCCCCGCCAAAAGAAAGAGCGCCGCTCGGAGCGGCGCTCTTGGGTCGGGCTCGGAATCGAGCCCGCTATTTCGGTTTTCGGCTCAGCCGGCCTTGCGGACTTCGGGAGAGGTCGGTGCTCCGGTTTTCTCAGGGCTGGCGGTTGCAGTGCGATTGCCCTTCTGGCTCATCTGGATTGCGCCGTTGAGCTGAGCGCCTTCCGCGACGATGAGCTTGGGCGCGGTGACGTCGCCTTCGACCCGGCCGGTCGCTTGGATTTCGATGCGCTCGAGGCCAAAGACGTTGCCGTCGACGAGGCCGACGACCACTATGCTCTTGGCGTGGATTTCAGCCTTCACCTTGCCGTTGGCGCCAACCGTGAGTTGGTTGTTCGGGAGGTCCACTTTTCCCTCGACCTGGCCCTCGATCACCATGTCTTCGTTTCCCGTCAGGTCGCCCTTGATGGAGATCGATTTGCCGATGTTTGCCATGTTGCATTCCTCCCGATGGGTCTGTTGGCGGCGAGCGTCACTCGCACTCGATGCCCGCGCAGGGGCCGGCGAGTGCGTCGCACTGTTGGATTGATCGCGCTCTTCGCGCTTTCCGCTGAACAGACTCAAGATTCCCCCTGTCT
>JAFDAW010000358.1 GCA_019313605.1 Deltaproteobacteria bacterium | reverse complement strand
AAGAGCCATGCGCGATGTTCGGATGAAAGGCTTCGCCGAACGGGCGGATGTCGAAGAGGTTCAGGATTTCCTTCGCAGGCAGGTTCGTCCACTTGCGTCCAAGGCAGTGAATCTTCTTTCGTGTGTCGGTCGGGTGTTGGCCGAAGATGTGCGTGCGGAAGTCGACGTGCCGGATTTCGCGCGCTCAGCAATGGACGGCTACGCGGTGCGCGGTGAAGACACCTTCGGGGCGAGCTCGTATGACACCATCGCGCTCAGCGTTCTCGGAGAGGCTCTGCCCGGCAAACCCTTCGCGGGTCGAGTGGAGCGCGGGTCGGCAACCCGGGTGATGACGGGTGCTCCGATTCCAGCGGGCGCGGATGCCGTGGTGATGGCCGAAGTCTGTGAAGAGCGGGAAGGCGTGGTCGAAATCAGCGAAGCGGTGGCGCCGCAGAAGAACATCGGAGCGATTGGCGAAGACATTCGCGCTGGCGATCTCGTTCTGCGAACGGGTCGCCGCTTGCGGCCGCAAGACGCGGGCCTGCTCGCTTCGATCGGCGTTCGCGCTCCAGAATGTGTGCGGCGTCCGAGGGTGCAGCTGGTCATCACGGGAGACGAGTTGCTGCCGGCGGGTAGCCAGCCCGAAGGGCCGCGCATCGTCGATAGCAACTCGGTGGTCGTGCGCTCGCTGGTAGCCCGCGACGGGGGCGAACTACTGCCCTTCGAGATTCTGCCCGATCGCCCGGAGATCATCAGCGAAGCGCTTGGCAGTGCAGACGCCGATGTGGTGATCGTCACGGGTGGCAGCTCGGTGGGGACCGAGGACCACGCGCCTCGATTGGTCGCAGAACTCGGCAGCCTCGATTTTCACGGCATCTCGATGCGCCCCTCGAGCCCGACCGGAGTGGGCCGAATCGATGACCGACTGGTTTTCCTGCTGCCGGGTAATCCGGTGAGCTGCATGTGCGCTTACGAATTCTTCGCAGGGCCGAGCCTACGCGCATTGGGGGGGCGCTCGCGCGAATGGCCCCACCGAAGGATGCGGCTCCCGCTCGCTCGCAAGATCAGCTCCGCGGTGGGTCGGACTGATTATGTGCGGGTCGCGGTGGAGAGCGAAAAGGTCATCCCGATCGCCACGTCCGGCGCGTCGATCTTGTCCTCGACCGTGAGGGCCGACGGCTGCGTGATCGTTCCGCGCGAGTTGGAGGGCATGGCGGAAGGTGGCAAGGTCGAAGTCCTGTTCTACGACGACGAAATACCCGAAGAGGTGGCGCCGTGAAGCAACAGCAGTTTCTCGAAGTAATCGAGCGCGACGAAGCCGAGCGCCGCTGGCGCGCGACCCTCGACATCGCCGCGGTGCCTGCGGAAAAAGTGGCGCTCGAAGACGCTCTGGGCCGGGTGCTGGCCGAGGACGTTCGGGCCGAGGTCGATGTGCCCGGCTTCGACCGATCCAACATGGACGGCTTTGCGGTCCGCGCGGAGGACACCTACGGGGCCACCGAGATCGAGCCCATCTTGCTTCAGCTCAACTCCGAAACGATCCCTACGGGTGTCGCACCGAGCCAGGAAGTGTTGTCCGGGACGGCGACGTCGATCGCAACCGGTGGGATGTTGCCCCGCGGCGCGGATGCCGTACTGCCTGTCGAGTTCACCGACATTCAGGGAGATTCGGTCGTTGCCAGGCGCGAGCGTGTGCCGGGTGCCGCGGTGTCATTTGCGGGCACCGACATCGGTTGGGGGGAAACCGTCGTCTTCAGCGGCGCGCAGCTGACCTCTCGGGAGACCGGTGTGCTGGCGGCCATTGGACGCAGCGAAGTGTCGGTGGTGGGGCGGCCGCGAATCGCGATTCTCTCCACTGGCGACGAGATCGTTCAACCCGGCGAGAAGATGCGGCCCGGCCTCGTGTTCGATAGCAATGGCCGGATCCTCGCGGACGCCGTGCGCGAGTTGGGTGGGGAGCCGATCTTCCACGGTGCCTTTCGAGACGATGAAGCGGGGCTTCGGGCAGCGCTGGACAATGCGCTGAAGGGCGCCGATCTGGTGATCCTCTCGGGTGGAACCTCGAAGGGGGAGGGCGACCTCAACGCTCGTGTGGTTGCGGATCTCGACCCCGGAATCACCGTACACGGCGTTGCCCTCAAGCCCGGCAAGCCGATCTGCCTGGCAGCGAGCGGCCGCATTCCGGTCGTCGTACTGCCGGGTTTCCCGACCTCGGCGGTATTCACCTTTCACGAATTCGTCGTCCCGGTGATTCGCGAGCTCGCCGGACTCCCACCGGGTGATCGAGAACACCGACTCGCCCGTCTGGCGACCAAGACTTCGTCCGAGCGCGGGCGCCTCGAATACCTGCTGGTGGGCCTGGTGCGGCGCCCCGATGGCGAACTGGCCGCGTATCCCATGGGCAAGGGCAGCGGTTCCGTCACCTCGTTCAGTCGAGCGGATGGTTTCGTGCGCATCCCGCGCAACACGGAGATCGTCGACTCC
>JAFDAW010000107.1 GCA_019313605.1 Deltaproteobacteria bacterium | reverse complement strand
TAGGCGTCGTCGCTGATCTCGAGTGCCGAAGTGACCTTCGCACCCTCGTAGAGCAGGCCGTCGTAGATCTCGTCGGAGATGATCGGGACACCGAGCGAGGCGAGCCCCCGCATCATCTCTTCGCTCTGGACCGCTCCCGTCGGATTGGCGGGCGAACTCACGACGATCGCACGGGTGCGCGGCGTCAGCGCGCGGCGCACGGCCTCGACGTCCATCGCATAGCCGGCTTCCGGATCTGCGGGAACCAACACGGGCACACCACCGCTCATCCGAACGAAGTTGGGGTAACAGGGATAGTGGGGGGTTCCAAGCACGACCTCGTCGCCCTCCCCCACCAGCAGCCATCGCGGGCGAGGTGCCGTTGCTGACGATGATCCGCTCGGGCGCGACGACCACGCCAAAGCGCCGCTTGTGGTCGTCGGCGATCGCCTCACGCAGCTCCGAAAGCCCGCGGCTATCCGTGTAGTGGGTCTGGCCGGCTTCGATGGCGCGGATGCAGGCCTTCGCGGCTGCGGGATGCGCGGGGAAATCCGGCTCGCCGATCTCGAGGTGGATCACGTCTTCGCCGGCACGCTCCATCTCGAAGGCGCGCTCCATCACCTCCATCGCGAGGAAGGGGCGCATCTCGGTGGTTCGACGCGCGAAGTCCGGAGGCATGCGGTCCGGTTAGCCCGCTGGTTGGCGCCGTGTCAAGCGAGTTCACCCCGTTAGCCGCTGCGTTGAGCGCTCGCGGCGTCTCACATCGGGCCGTTAGTGGGCACGGCTGAAAAACCCTGACAAACACCGCCGATTTCGCCGCAAGTGGCCGAATCTCGAAGTGTTTTCAAAGATCTCTTTTGACACTCCGAGACCGCGTTGGTACCATTTTGTCCCACTAAATAATGGAAATAGAAGCATGACGAAGGGCGTTCAGATCGCCATTGGTGCAACGGTGATTGCCGGGCTACTCGGCTGGTACGGGGCCTCCAACCTCGATGCCGCACCTGCATTTACCTACTACAAGACCCTCGAAGATTTGCAGGTCCGCTTCCTGGTTCAGAACGACCCGCCGCACGCGGACGACGGCAGCGGAGCCCCGATCGAAGTCATCCTCGAGAGCCTGGAAACGCCCGACCTCTTCAAGGACGGCGCTGAAGTGGTCGTCGAAGGTCGCATGGTGGCGAGTTCTGCCGGCCCCGTATTCGAAGCCGACAAGATCATGGCCAAGTGTCCTTCGAAATTCGAAGCGGAGCCCATGGGCTCGACAGAATCCTGAGCGCAGAAACCACCCGCTAGCGGCGCCTAGCACACCGAGCACAACGAGGGGATCACGCATGCCCGACATTGGAGGCTATTCGATTCGCTTCGCGTTGGTAATCGCACTGCTGGGTCTGGGCAGCGCGATCTACGCGGGCGCAAAGCGCCGGCCCGAGTGGACGCGGGTCGCCGAGCGAAGCGTCTGGATCGTTTTCACCTTCGTCAGCCTCTCGATAATCGCGCTCTTCTACGCGCTCGCGACCTTCGACTATCAACTCTTCTACGTCGCCAGCCACTCGGCGCGCAGCATGCCGCTCCACTACCGGCTCGCGGCCCTCTGGGGCGGCCAGGCGGGATCACTGCTGCTCTGGCTCTGGATGCTGATGGCCTACAGCGCGGCGTGCGTCTGGTTCAATCGCACCAAGAACCGCACGCTCATGCCCTGGGTGATCGCCGTACTCCTCGCCAACGCGATTTTCTTCCTGGTTCTGGTCACATTCATCACGGAGCCGTTCGAAAGGATGGCACCCGGCGACACGCTCTCTGACGGAAACGGGCTCAACCCGCTGCTCCAACACCCGGTGATGATGATCCACCCGCTCATGCTCTACACCGGGCTCGTCGGCTTCGCGGTCCCGTTCGCGTTTGCGTTCGCGGCGCTCGTTACCGGCGAACTCGGAACCAACTGGTTCCGCACCACGCGGCGCTGGACGCTCTTCCCCTGGCTCTTCCTCAGCATCGGGATCATCCTCGGCGGCCGCTGGGCGTACGAGGTACTCGGCTGGGGGGGCTACTGGGCGTGGGACCCGGTCGAGAACGCGTCGTTCATGCCCTGGCTCCCCGCGACGGCCTTCTTGCACTCGGTGATGATCCAGGAAAAGCGCAACATGTTGAAGACCTGGAACCTGTTGCTAATCGGGCTCACCTACACCCTCTGCCTGTTCGGCACGTTCCTCACCCGCAGTGGCATCGTCCAGTCGGTTCACGCGTTCGCGCAATCGCCGATTTTCACGATGACGTTTCTCGGCTACGTGCTGTTTACGGCGATCGTCTTCTTCACCGCGGTGGCCTATCGCAGAAAGGAAATCCGCAGCCCCAACCACATCGAATCGATGGTTTCGCGCGAAGCGGGCTTCCTGCTCAACAACTGGGTGTTCATCTCGCTCCTCGTCTGGATCTTCACCGGAACGCTCTTCCCGGTGGCGAGCGAAATGTTTCAGGGCGAGCAGATCACCGTCGGACCGGGATTCTTCCCGATCATGGCGGGGCCGCTCGCACTCTTCCTGTTGTTCCTCACCGGGGTCGGCCCGCTGATCGCATGGCGACGCGCATCCCTGGCGAGCGTCTCGAAACAATTTCGCTGGCCCGCGGTCATCGGCGCCATCACGAGTGTGGCGTTAGGGTTCGCGCTCGGTAGCAGCGCCACCGCCTACCCGATCATATGCTGGGGGCTCGGCGCGTTCGCGGTTGCCACGATTGTGCAGGAATACGCGCTCGCCATCCGCGCCCGCACCCGAAAGGGCGAAGAGAACGCGTTTCAGGCCTTCAACTCGCTCCTGCGCAAGAACCAGCAGCGCTACGGCGGCTACATCGTCCACCTGGGGGCCGTCCTGATCATCGTCGGAATGGCGGGCTCCGTCTTCGACGAAGAGCGCATGGAGAACATCCGGACCGGGGACGAGTTCGAGATCGGCAGTTACCGACTGCAGTACCTGACGGCGACCGCGATCCCGAAGCAGCACTACGGCGGAGCGGTGGCGCGACTCGCGGTCTACCGCGGCGACAACCCGATCGGCGTGATGGTGCCCGAAAAGCGCATGTACTGGCTCGAGCAGCAGCCCGCTTCGATCCCCGCCGTCCACTCGAACGCGCTCGAGGATCTCTACGTCACGCTCACCGCAATCGAGGCGGACGGCTCGGCGACGTTCAAGGTCTACCGCAATCCGTTGGTCAACTGGATCTGGATCGGCGGCTACATCTTTGTGCTCGGCTCGGTGCTCGTCATGTGGCCACATCCGGATCGGGCCCGGGAGACCCAGGTCTGATGATGCGATGGATCGCGACGCTCGCAATGCTTACAACCCTATCCACCTCTGCTGCTGGAGCAGAACCCTCGACGCTGCCCGGAGGCTTCCCGGGCATGACTCAGCAAGCGATTGATTCGGTCGCGGATGTTCGGTCGGGGCCGGCTGCAATTCGAGGTCGGGTGGTTCACGAGAATGAGTCCGCGAACGTGGGTGGGCTTACGGTCGTCCTCTACGCACTGCCAAGCGATGGCGTACCGGGCCTACGCGGGACGGTGACGGATGTAATGGGCGGTTACGCGTTCGAGACGATCGGAAACGATCCTGCGACCGTCTATCTGCTCGGCACCAGTTACGCGGAGATTCCGTTCGGCCTGCGCTTTTCCTTCGAAGCCGGCGAACTCGAGCGCCAGCTCGATCTGCCCGTCGCCGACACATCCTCCGACACGAGTGAAACCGAGATCGGCGAAGTCCAGATCGAGATTCAAGAGAACTGCGTCGACCTCGCAATCCGCGAGGTGCACCGGCTGGACAACCCCGGCACCCGGACCCTCTACATCCCCGAATCCGAACGCGAAGGCCGCGAGCCGATCCTGCGCGTGGCGCTGCCCGCGGGTGCGACCGATCTGCAGTCGAGGATCGGAGATGATCTGATCGTGGAGGGCGACGCGGTGTCGTTCTGGGGGCCGCTGCGCCCGGGTCAGCAGGAACTCGAGTTCAGCTACGGGTTTCCCAAGCGCGGCCCCGCGTTCGAGATGCAACGCAGCTTCCCGTCGGGCGCGCGCCGTCTGGTTCTCGTCAATCGCTCGGGAGGCCCGACGCTGACGCGAAGCGAGCCCGCTGATGCGGCGCTTCAACCCGGCGATTCGGTCGCAATTCGCGTCGAAGTCCCCGCGGCTGTCAACGCCGCCGAGCGGGTCTCTGTGTTCGAATCTCGCATCTGGCTCGAACACGACGGTGCGGCATTCACCGTCGACGCGGAACATATACTCGCCGTCGCGGGAAATTCGCCGCTCGTTTCTACGTCCGGTGCACCGCTGTTCTGCATCCCCCTGCCCGAGGGTGCAGGTGATCTCCGCTTTTCTTCCGAGACCCTCCGAATGGGCGTCTCCCGCGATCCTTCCGGCGCGCTCGCGGTTCACGGCCCGCTGCGCGTAGGTGAAAACAGTCTCTCACTGCGCTTCCTGCTTCCAATCGACCGCGACGATCCCGTGTTTACGCAGGTGATGTCGCTCGATGTGCCGCTGCTGTCGATCATGGTCGCCGACACGGGACTCGTGATCGAAACGGAACGACTGCACAATCGGCGCCCGATCCGCACCTCGAACCGCAGCCATCTCCACCTCGAGGCCTTCGAAATTTCGGCCGGCGAACCCGTCGCGCTTCGCCTGCAACCGCTCGAGGCGCGCAGATCGATGCCCAGACCCGCCGCGACCGGCATCACACTTGCGGCCGCAGCGCTCGCAATCGGATTCTTGATCGCTCCGCTACGGCGCGAGGGTGGAGAAGCGAGCGTGCCGTCGTCGGCCGCGAGCCGCGCCGCAGACCAGCGAGGATCCGTGCTCGCGGCGATCCACGGCCTCGACGAGGATTTCGAGATCGGCAAGATCTCCGAGGAGGATCACCGCACAATGCGTCAAGAACTCCGCGCCGAAGCGGTGAACCTGCTCCGCGTCGAACGCGACGCGCTCGCGGAGACCGCTGAGGCTGCCGAAGCCACCGAGACCACCGAAGTCGCCGCCGCCCCCCCGCCGAACACGTGCCCCGGTTGCGGGGCCGAGCGCGGAGCCGAAGCGCGCTTCTGTTCCCAATGCGGCGCACCATTCGACGAACCCAAATCGGCGGATGAGGCCGCGCCGGTGTGACTGCAGTCGTCGCCCGCGAGCTCGAAAAACGCTTCGGGAGCACCGTCGGACTCAACCGAATCGATCTCGATATCCAGGCTGGATCGACGACGGCCATCCTCGGCCCCAACGGCGCGGGAAAATCGACGCTGCTGCGCTTGATCGCGGGCCTCGCGAGACCGAGCAGCGGAACCATCGAAGTCAGCGGAAGATCGGCTCACCACCGGATTTCGCGCGCCCGGGTCGGCTTCATTGGCCACGCAACCGGGCTCTACCCCGAACTCACCGCGAGAGAAAACCTGCTCTTCGCCGCTCGACTCCGCAGCGTGCCGAACGCGAGCGCGCGCGTCGAAGAACAACTCGCCGAGGCGGGCCTGACCCGCGCCGCGGATCGCCGCACCGGCGGCTTCTCGCGTGGGATGGCGCAGCGACTCTCGATCGCGGTCGGCCTCATCGACGATCCCGAAATCGTGCTGCTCGACGAGCCGTTCACGGGTCTCGATCGCACAGCTTCCGATCGACTCGTGGAGCGGTTGATGGGGCTGCGCCAAAACGACCGCACGCTGGTCCTGGTTTCCCACGACGTCACGCTCGCGGCAAAGCTCGCCGATGCCGCGGTCGTGCTGCGGCGCGGCAAAATCGCGCATCGCGACTCCGGCGGCGACCTCGATCCGAGCACCCTCGAGAACGCCTACACGGCGGCCTCGGACCGGGACGTGGCGTGAACGCGCTACTCGCCGTGCTCTGGAAGGACCTGCTGACCGAATGGCGCAGCCGCGACCGCGCAATCGCGATGCTGCTCTTCTCGATGCTGATGGTCGTGATCTTCCACTTCTCGCTGCCCGGCGGCGCGACGACCGCAACTCGCGCGTACGCGCCGGGCTTGCTCTGGGTCGCCTACGTATTCGCGGCGCTGCTCGGCCTCGGTCGGTCGTTCGCGATCGAACTCGAAAACGACGCCATCGAAGGGCTCGCGCGCGCGCCCGTGGATCGGGGCTGGGTGCTACTGGGGAAGACCATCGCGAACCTGTTGATCCTCGGTTTCGTACAAGCCGTGACCGCTTGCATCTTCGCGCTCGTCTTCGAGATGGACCTGCTACCCATCGCGCTCGAGCTGATCGGAGTGGTTGCGCTCGGCTCGATCGGTCTCTGCTCGGTGGGAACCTTCTTCGCAGCGATCGCGGTGCGAACCCGACTGCGCGAGGTCATGCTTCCGCTCCTCGCACTCCCCTTCTACACACCCGTGCTCATCGCCGCATCGCGCGCCACCAACGCGCTGTTCGAAACCGGCTCCGTCCCGTTCGAACCGATCCAGTTCCTGATCGTGACGGACGCGAGTTATCTGATAGTCTCGTTCATACTTTCCGACTTCGTTCTCGACGAGTAGGGCCCATGACCAACGCGGTTTCAAATCAAGTACCGACCTCGACATCACCCGGTATCAACCGCGCGCTGACGATCACCGGCGCAGTGCTCGCTGTTTCGATCGCGGTCTGGGCGTACCTCGTCTATTCAGCGCCCCTCGATTCCGTCCAGGGCCTGATCCAGAAGATCCTCTACGTACACGTTCCGTGTTGGTTCGCCGCCTATGCGGGCTTTGTGGTGACCGCGGTTTGCGGCGCCTTCTATCTCTGGAAGAACGACGAGCGCTTCGACCGCGTGGCCGTCGCGGGCGCGGAAGTCGGTGTGCTCTTCTGCACACTCGGGCTCGTCACCGGACCGATCTGGGCCAAGGGAACCTGGGGACATTGGTGGGCGTGGGATCCGAGATTGACCGTGACGCTCTTGCTCTGGTTCATCTACCTCGCCTATCTGCTGCTGCGCAGCTTCACGGAGGGGAGCACGCGAACCGCGCGCTTCGCGGCCGTCTACGGCATCGCCGGCATCGCCGTCATCCCGCTGAACTACTTTGCGATCCAGCTCTTCGGCGGCGCCGCCATGCACCCCAACAACCTCGAGCGCGGAAGCCTCGGGACGGGGATGGGCTGGCCGTTCGCGGCGGCGGTCGTCACCGCCCTGATCGCCATGCTCCACCTGGTGCTGCTGCGGGTCGACCTCGAGAACAAGCGGATCGCAGCGGACGCCAATGCGGCTGAATGGGACAGCGACGAGGACTTCTAAGGGATTCTGATCGCCGCAGGCAGCAGCCGCCAGATCTAGCTTGACAAGCCACGGGCGGCGGGACTATAAGCACATATAGGACAAAACTGCGTCTGCAAGTACGGTTTTTTCACAATGGAGGCAACCCGCTTACCCATCCCCCAAAGGGGAAGCGTGTGCACCCGGGGTCTTTTGGCCTCGGGGGCGACAAAAGTTGCGCGCCATCCGACCGGATCGGCATCTGAAGGAAGCGCGGTTCCCAAAGTGGGCTGCGTAACTCGACGGCCGGCGGTTCTGAGACGCCTCGCACACACGCAATGGACAGGCGGAATCGCGCCCTAAACGGCCTTCGCCACTCGTGAAAGCACCGTGTAGCGGACGCTGCGGCACGGAGTTTGCGAGGTCTATCTGCACGGGCCAGAGATGGCTGCTGGTTCCGATAACGCCCGGAGGGAGGCACGGTCCGGGAGGCGGCCCAAAAAAGGGGATGACCAAGATGAAGCGCGGCGTCGGGTACTGCGAAAACACGGATTGCGAGGATTACGCCAAGGGCGTCTTCCTCCTCAACCACGGCGATACCTTCTACTGCCCCCGCTGTCGCCAGCTCGGGAAGGTCGAGAAGGAGCGCGGTTTCTACACCGGCAACACCGACATCTTCAAAGAGGTCCGCGTCGAATACAATTTCGACCCGATCAACAGCCTCTACCGCGAGATCGCCATCGTCCGAGACGAAAGCCTCTGGGGCCGCAATAACGTCTACACCCTCCAGTCGCCGCTGATCAAGACCGAGAAGCGCGCACTGAAGGTCGCAGAAGCCATCCTCGCCAACCTCAACCGCTACCGCGGCCTACTCAACGGCGACGACATCCCGCGCACCACCGAAATCATCCTCTCCTTCGACGACGAATTCGACGAGTTCTCCCGCAAACTCCAGCAACTCAGCAAAGAGTGGGAAGCCAGCGGATTGCGCGAGGGTCAGCGCTAGAGCGCACGGCGCAATAGCGCGACCGACAACCAGCCCCAGCCCTCGACACACCAGGCCATTCCACCACCTCGAGTCCGGGGCCGGCGGAGGTCGCGCAGCGAAATAAAGCGGAGCGCGCCCTCGGACTCCTCAAACCAACGCACGGCTGCCGAGCACCACCCCCGCAAATCAAGGCTTACCTTGGCGCGTGAGCCATTCGCGAAGCGACCTCTGCCGGCCCCGGACTCGGCCACGCTCCAGCTTGAATCGGGCAGAACGAACCGGCATAGGGTGAAAACGTCCGACGATCTGTAAGACCACTCAGCTGAGAATCACGCCCGGGCATCCCATCTGTCCTGACAGACCGCCATGGCCGCATCCGGGTCTCCGCGATCGATCCAGTGGATTTCGGTGCCATTTCGTTCCATGCGGCGAAACCAGGTTTCTTGGCGCTTTGAATATTGGGCGATAGCCGTCGACAGCTTCTGCGTCAGGTCATTTCTGCTCTTGATTGTCCCGCCCAGGTAGTCCGAAACATAACGGTACTCGAGCCCCAGAGAATGGAGTCTCTTACTGCCCACGCCCCGACTGAGAAGATGCTCCACCTCCTCGATCAGTCCCCGGGCGAGGCGATCGTTCAAGCGCTGGAGAATACGTGCCCGGAGCTCACTTCGTTCCCAACGCGTGCCCAGGACGAGCGGCTGGATGTCCGGCGCGCGGGGCGGGGGGTTGTCCCGCGCGTAGAGCGCGATTTCAATCGCCCGAATCATTCGCGCACGCTCAATGAGGTCGGTGGTGTTGTGAAGCTTCGGTTTGAGCGAGCGCAGCTCGTGAGCGAGTTCATCGTCCGAATAGCTCCCCAGCTCACGCCGCAGGTCGTCGTTCTCAGGCGTCTCGACCATGCGAAATCGCTGGAGAACAGCGTCCAGGTAGAGGCCCGTTCCCCCTACGGCGACCGGCAGAGTGGCGCGCGACATCAGCCGTTCGAAGACGGCATAGAAATCGCGCTGGAACATGTACGTGTTGTATTCCGTATCCAGGTCGACGATGTCGATGAGATGGTAGGGAACGGCGCGGCCGTCCACGCTGTACTCAGTCAGGTCTTTTCCAGATCCAATGTCCAGCCCGCGATAGACCTGACGCGAATCCACGGAGAGGATCTCTCCGCCCAATTCGGCCGCAAGTGCAACGCCCAGATGGGTCTTCCCCGAGGCTGTCGGTCCGAGAATGACCAGGGTGTTGAAGGCTGCCGATTTCATACAACCATGGTACGGGTTCTACCCTGTTTTCACGGGCGGTTGAATTAAGTCTACGTCTTTCTTCCTGAGTTTTTCGATCCTACTCGTTCTTCTCTTCCACTCAGCCTCGCGCTACCTCCACCGCCTCGAGTCCGGGGCCGGCGGAGGTCGCGCAGCGAAATAAAGCGGAGCGCGCCCTGGAACTCGTCACACCAAGGCACGGCTGCCGAGCACCGCCCCCGCAAACCAAGGCTTACCTTGGCGCGTGAGCCATTCGCGGAGCGACCTCCGCTCGAGCGCTCTAAGACGATTTGGGTAATTCGGAAAACCCGGCGCAGTCGTCCGAAAGCCGCATCCGCAGATCGATCTTGAACCCCGCCCAGACCGCCGCCACCCCCTGATAGTTGCAGCGCTCAACCGGCTCGGGACTCTCTGCAAGCGCATCGGCCAGCGGCTCGAGAAACCACGGGAACAGGGTGTCGGGCAGCGCGGCAAGATCGAACCAGCGAACCACCGGAGTTTCGATACTCGGTCGCAGCTCGCCGCCAGTGACGCGGCAAGTGAACACCGAAGCCGTATACGGCCGGAACCCCGTTCGCACGTAGGTCCCCACGTGGCGATCGACCACGACCTCGTGCCCCGTCTCTTCGCAAACCTCGCGAATCAAC
>JAFDAW010000106.1 GCA_019313605.1 Deltaproteobacteria bacterium | reverse complement strand
CGCGCGGGCGAGTCCTGCTTGGCTCGGTCGATGATGAAGTCCGTCATCGCGGGGTCGTCGTTCACGGGATGGGTGTTCGCCATGCAGGCAACCGCCGCAAAGCCACCGGCCACCGCCGATCGCCCCCCCGAAGCGATGTCTTCCTTGTACTCCTGACCGGGCTCGCGCAGGTGGGTGTGGAGGTCGATGAAACCCGGGGCAATCCAGGCGCCCTTCGCGTCGATCACCTCCGCGTCGCCCGCATCGAGCTGCGCACCGACGGCCACGATCACACCGTCTTCGATCAGCACGTCACCCGGCTCATCCCGCTCCGCGGCGGGATCGAGAACGCGTCCTCCACGAATCCAGATTCGCTGCTCGCTCACTTTTCCTCTCCACTTCCGAGATCGACTCTGGGATCCCCATCCTGTGGGCGACCCGAGAGCAGGTAGAGGACCGCCATCCGGATCGCGACGCCGTTGCGAACCTGATCGAGGATCACACCGGGGCGGTGGTCGGTCAGATCGTGGGAGAGTTCGACTCCGCGATTGACCGGACCGGGATGCATGACGATCGCATCGTCCTTCGCGAATTTCAGTTTTTCGCGGTCGATGCCGTAGGTCGCCGAATATTCGCGAACACTCGGCAGATAGGTTCCCGTAAGCCGCTCGTTCTGGATCCGAAGCGCCATCACGACGTCGACGCCGTCGATCGCCTCTCTCAACGACGTGAAGGCCTTGACGCCAAGCGTTTCGATCGCCGCCGGAATCATCTGCGGCGGCCCGGCAACGCGAACCTCCGCACCCATCTTGCGAAACGCGTAGATGTTCGAGCGCGCGACCCGCGAGTGCAGGATGTCGCCGATGATCGCGATGGTCAGTCCATCGATACGACCTTTTTCACGCCTGACCGTGAGCAGGTCGAGCAATGCCTGGGTGGGGTGTTCGTGTGCCCCATCCCCCGCGTTGATGACGGGTGCGGAGAGCACGTCGGCGATCTGCTTGGGAACACCCGCGACAGCGTGCCGAACCACCACGGCGTCGGGGTCCATCGCGTCCAGATTGCGCGCGGTATCCAGAATGCTCTCGGACTTCTTCAAACTGGAGGACGAGGCCGCAAAGTTGATGACGTCGGCGGAAAGCCGTTTGCCGGCGATTTCGAAACTGGACTTGGTACGGGTGGAGGACTCGAAGAATAAATTCACGATCGTTCGCCCGCGCAGCGTCGGCACCTTCTTGATCGCGCGCCTGCCAATTTCGCGCATGTGTTCGGCGGTCTCGAGGATGCGCTCGATATCCGCGCGATCGAGATCTTCAGTTCCAAGCAGGTCTCTTCCAATCACCGCGTTCCCCCCGAGCTCTCGGGCTCACCGGGCATTACGACGACCTCGAGGGCCCCATCGAGATTGCCGTCCGATCCACTCATCCGAACTTCTTCGTCGGGTTGGGTCGGTACATTCTTCCCCACGTAGTCCAGCTTGATGGGCAACTCGCGGTGGCCACGGTCGACCAATCCCACGACCTGCACCGAACTCGGACGGCCGAAGTCCATCAGCGCATCCATCGCCGCGCGAATCGTTCGCCCCGTCTTCAACACGTCGTCGACGAGGATCACGATGCGATCGTCTACTGCGGACGGCATCTCGGTCTCTCTCAACCGGGGACGTTCGGCCTTGATCTTGAGGTCATCGCGGTAGAGCGTCGTGTCGAGGATTCCGACGACGACGTCGACGTCGGCGATCTGTTTGAAGTTGGCGGCGAGTTGGCGCGCGAGTGGCACGCCACCGTTCGGGATCGCAACGAGGTAGAGGTGTTCGAGATCTTCGCAGCGCTCGAGGATTTCGTGCGCGATGCGCATCAGGGCGCGGCGGATCGCAACGTCGTCCATCACGACACGCCCGCCGCTCGGCGGCCTGGTATTCGGTTGGGTTTCGGGTTGTTGGGAGGTCATGACCGCACTTTCTCCGCCTCACAGGACGGAATTAAAAGAGCCCAAATGCGGGTCGGAAGATACCTCTCGAACGGCTCCAGTCAAATGAAACCGCGGAGCCTCAGTTCAAAGAGTCTCCGATGCGGCTCCAGCGCTTCTCGACCGTGAACCAGGTCAGCGGGTTGATCACCTCCAACCAAGTCCCGTTGAAGTCCCAGGACCAGTAGATGATGAAGGCCGGCCCCTTGATCTCGGCCAGGCGAACGGTTCCCCAAACCCTGCTGTCCTTGGAATGGTCTCGGTTGTCGCCGAGCATCAGGTAACGCCCTTCCTCGACCCGAATCGGCCACGAGATCGCTGCTCCGTCCGTGGTTCGCATGGGTCCTGGGTTATAGGGATCGTCGAGGGTGACGAAGGAGCGCGACCCGAGTGAAACCTCGCTCATATCGAGGAGCATCCCCTTCGGGTCTTCGAAAACCCGGGCGAGCGGTTCGGACTCGATCAGCCCGCCATTGACGTAGTACTTCCCGTTGCGGAAGTCGATCTCGTCGCCCGGCAGCCCGATGATGCGCTTGACGAACTCTTCGCGCGGCAATTGCGGTTCGCGATCCGCGGGGAAGGTGTTGCCCCCCCGCTTCGCGACGGTGAAGACGGCCACCTCGCCGCGCTCCGGTTCGCGAAGTCCGGGCAGGCGAATGTCGGTGAAGGGGATCTTCGGACCGTAGATGAATTTGTTGACGAACAGATGATCGCCGATCAACAGGGTCGGAAACATCGACCCAGAGGGGATCCGGAACGGCTCGATGACGAACTGCCGCACGCAGAGCGCGATCAGCACGGCGAGCGCGAGCGTGGTGACTTGCTCCCAGAAACCACCCTCTGCGCGCCGCTCGGTGTTCTCTGCTTCGATGTTCTGCGTCTCTTCCTTCGCCTTCAACCTCAGTCGTCTCCGATCCGGAGGGCCGCGAGAAAGGCTTCCTGCGGAATTTCCACAGACCCGACCTTCTTCATGCGTTTTTTGCCCTCTTTCTGTTTCTCGAGCAGCTTGCGCTTGCGCGTGATGTCACCACCGTAGCACTTGGCGGTCACGTTCTTGCGCAGCGCCCTGACGGTGGTGCGCGCGACGACCCGCGTCCCGATCGAGGCCTGAATCGCAACTTCGTACATCTGGCGCGGGATGAACTCCTTGAGTTTGCGGGTGAGATCGGATCCGCGCGTAAAAGCCTTCTCGCGATGGACGATCAGGGAAAGCGCATCGACCGGCTCTCCGTTGACGAGAATGTCGAGCTTGACGAGATCGGCACGCTGATAGCCGGCGAGTTCGTAGTCAAACGAACCGTAGCCGCGCGTCACACTCTTGATCCGGTCGTGAAAATCGAGCACGACCTCGCTCAAGGGCAGCTCGTAACGCAGCTGCACCCGGGAACGGTGGTGGACCATGTCGCGCTGAACACCCCGGCGCTCCTGGCACAGCGCGAGCACCGCGCCGACATAATCTTGCGGCACGTGGATGGTCGCGAGAATCAACGGCTCTTCGATCTGCTTGACGGCGTCGGGTGACGGCAGCGACGCGGGGCTTTCGATCTCGATCACGTCACCCGATTCCAGCACCACGCGGTAGCGAACCGTCGGAGCGGTGGTGATCAGATTCAGGTTGTACTCGCGCTCGAGGCGTTCCTGAACGATCTCGTTGTGCAGAAAGCCGAGGAAGCCGCAGCGGAAGCCAAATCCGAGCGCCGCGCTCGTCTCGGGCTCGTAGTGAAGTGACGAGTCGTTGAGACAGAGTTTCTGGAGCGCCGCCTTCAGATCCTCGTAATCCTCGGAAATCACCGGATACAGACCCGCGAAGACCATCGGCTTGACGACTTGAAAACCCTCCAGGCCCTCTGAAGCCGGGCGCGCGGTGTCGGTGAGCGTGTCGCCGATCTTGACGTCCTCGAGGCTCTTGATGCCGGCGATTACCAGACCCACTTCGCCCGCCCCCATAGACTCGACCTTGCGGGGGTGCGGATCGACGAGATTGAGCATCTGGACATCGTGCTCGCTGCCGCCGGCCATCATCAGGATCTTCGAACCCTTCGCGATCTGGCCGTCCACCACCCGCACCAACATCACCACGCCCACGTACGAGTCGAACCATGAATCGAAGACCAGCGCCCGCAGCGGTGCGTCGGGATCGCCGCGAGGCGGCGGCACCTCCTTGACGATGCGCTCCAACAAATCGGAAATTCCCTTGCCTTCCTTCGCAGATACCGGCAGCACGTCCGCGGCGTCGAGCCCGATGACCTCTTCGATCTCCTCGGCCACCCGGTCCGGATCCGCGGACGGCAGGTCGATCTTGTTCACGACGGGAATGAGTTCGAGGTTCGCGTCGACGGCCATGTAGGCGTTGGCGAGGGTCTGGGCCTCGATACCCTGCGCGGCGTCGACCACCAGCACGGCGCCCTCACAGGCCTGCAAGGCCCGCGATACTTCGTACGAAAAGTCCACGTGCCCCGGCGTGTCGATCAGATTGAGCACGTACTCTGTTCCATCCGTAGCGGTGTAATACATTCGAACGGATTGCGCCTTGATGGTGATTCCGCGCTCGCGTTCCAGATCCATCTTGTCGAGAAACTGGGCGCGCTTCTCCCGCGCGTTGAGAGCGCCGGTCGCATCGAGCAGACGATCGGCCAGCGTGCTCTTGCCGTGGTCGATGTGAGCGATGATGCTGAAATTGCGTATGTGCTGCGAATCGGTCACGGACTGGGCTCTTCGCGATTCGACGTGCTCGGTCCGGACAGAGCCTCGATGAAGTAGTCGCGCGTTCGGCGCAGGCCCTCTTCGATCGAAACCTTCGGCTCCCATCCATCCAGAACCTTCTGTGCGAGCGAAATATCCGGTCGCCGAACCTTCGGGTCGTCGGGGGGAAGCGGCATCATCTCGATCGAACTCTCGCTGCCGGTGATCTCGATGACTTTCTCCGCCATGGCGCGCAGCGTCATCTCGTTCGGGTTCCCGATATTGACGGGTCCGACGTAGCTCGACCGGAGCAGTCGCCACAGTCCCTCGACGAGATCGTCGACGTACATGAACGAGCGCGTCTGTGATCCATCTCCGAAGAGGGTGAGGTTCTCTCCCCGGATCGCCTGTCGGAAGAAGTTCGGGATCGCGCGACCGTCGTCGATCTGCATGCGCGGCCCGAAGGTATTGAAGATCCGAACGACCCGAACGTCGACGCCGTGATGGCGGTGATAGGCCATCGTCATGGCCTCCGCGAAGCGCTTGGCCTCGTCGTAGACACCCCGAATCCCGATCGGATTCACGTTACCCCAATACGTTTCGGGCTGCGGATTCACCTCTGGATCGCCGTAACACTCGGATGTGCTCGCCAACAGCAATCGCGCGCTCTTCGCCTTCGCGAGCCCCAGTGTCTTGTGCGTGCCGAGCGATCCCACCTTGAGGATTTCGATCGGGAGACGCTCGAAGTCCGCGGGGCTTGCGGGCGACGCAAAGTGGAGGATCGCATCGAGATCGCCATCGACGTAGAGAAAGTTGGTGACATCGTAATGCTGAAACTCGAAGCGGGGATGACCGAGCAGTGGCGCGATGTTCTCCATCGATCCCGTGAGCAGGTTGTCGTAGGCGATGACCTGGCAGCCCTCGTCGAGCAGGCGGTGACAGATGTGCGAGCCGATGAAGCCCGCTCCACCGGTCACGAGGATTCGCTTCATCTCGCGCTCTTCAGCCATCAGCCGATCCCTCGCTCTTTCAAAATGGGAGAGTCCGAGGAGGCGAGATACGCGCCAACGGCATCCCGCCAGTTGCGCATCTTGACTCCCAGCGCCTCGGCCTTCGCGCAATCCAGCACGGACCGCAACGGTCGGGGGGCATCCACCCGCAACTCATCGGTGCGAATGCGCTCTACACTGAGGTCTTCGTAGCCGGCCCCGTCCAGGCTCGCGCGCGCGAGTTCCCACCACGTCGCCACTCCGTGATTGGCCACGTGGTAGATGCCCTGCGCGCTGCGCTCCACGAGGAAGAGAATCGCCTCCGCCAGGTCGTGGGCGTAGGTGGGGCGCCCGTACTGATCGTCCACCACGCGCAGCGGTCCGCTCGCGTGCCCAGCGCGCTGTTCGCGGCCCTGAGCGAGAATCGACGCAATGAAATTGCGCCCCCGGCCAAAGAGCCAGCTGGTCCGCACGATCAACGAATTCGATGCAGCCGCCAGCACCTGCTCTTCACCCGCGAGCTTGGTGCGCCCATAGACGGAGCGCGGCTTGGGCTCGTCTTGCTCGCGGTAGGCGACCTTCGAGTCTCCGGAAAAAACGTAGTCGGTGGAAACGTGCACCAGCCGGATCCCGCGCTTCTCACACGCCTCGGCGAGTACCCTGGGCGCGATCGCGTTGCCCCTCTCTGCGGCTTCGGGCTCCCGCTCGCATCGATCCACCTGAGTGAATGCCGCGGCGTTGACTGCGACATCCGGCGAATTGGGGGCGAGTCCGTCGAAGAGTGTTGCAACCGCTTGCGGATCGGCGAGGTCGACTTCGTCGCGATCGACAGCGGCGACGATCTCACAGTCGGAGTGCGCGGTCAGGCGCTCGACGAGCGCGTGCCCGAGCTGCCCCCGACAACCTGCAACCAGCCATCGCGATGTCATGAGTCTTCGCCTAGCACCCAGGTCGGCAACTTCTCTGCGGTCTCGAGCCGGCGCGCCGTCTTTTCGGCCTCGGGTCGCGTGCCCACAGGGCCTACCCGCACACGCCAGCTGGTCGGATTGCCCTCTGATGGAGCCAGATACACCGTGTAACCGCGCGCGCGTAGGGAATCTGCGAGCGTCTTCGCAGCGCTCTTTTCCGAAAATGCGCCCACCTGGACCGCGAACCCCGCAGCCGGTTGCGGTGCGGTCGCCACGGCCTTCCGCGCCGGCCGCGCAGCGCCCGCTTTGGTCTTGGCGCGCTCCGAAATGGCGGCGTCGGGTGTCTCGCGCAGGCCCAGCGGCGGCGCTGCCGCGACGCTCGGCGGTTCGGAAACCGCGCCACCTGCCGCGAGATCATCCGATTGGGGATCTTCCGCCCCGACGCTCCACTCGACGCCCTCGGTCTGCCCTGTCAGATATCCAACCACCAGCCCCGGCTCCTCCCAGGTGATGCCGGCAATGACCCCGATCGCAAATCCCCCTGCGACCACGACCGAAACCACCGCAATCACGGAGGGCCATCCGTGCTTCCAGCTGCTCTCGCGTTTTTTCTCTGCCATCACATCTGCTCCGGCGCCGAGATGCCCAGTAACGCCAAGCCGTTGGCGAGTACAACTCGCACGGCTAGCGCCAGCCCAAGGCGCGCATGGGTGAGCGCGGGGTCATCCGACAGTACCCGGTGTCGAGTGCCGTCCTGAACATAGGGGTTCCAGAGTCCCGCCAACTCACGGAGATAATAGGCGACGTGATGCGGCTCGCGGCTCGCGGCCGCGCGCTCGACGACCTCGGGAAATTCCGACACCCGCTTCAGGATTTCGATCTCTTCGGGCAATACGAGCGCAGCGGCGTCGATATGGGTCGCGTCGGGCATCGCGACGCCCTGCTCCTTCGCCTTGCGCTCGATCCCGTGGGTTCGCGCGTGGGCGTACTGGACGTACATGGCCGGGTTCTTCTTCCAATCGGCTTCCATCGCGAGATCGACGTCGAAGTCGAGGTGACCATCCGCCTTGCGCTGGACCATGAAGAAGCGGAAGACGTCGGCGCCGACTTCTTCGACCAGTTCGTCGATCGTCACGTACGTGGCCCGGCGGGTGCTTTGCTTCACCTGCGTACCCCCGCGTGTCAGCGTGACGAACTGGTGCATGACAATCTCGATCGAGTCGGCCGGGCAGCCGAGCGCTTCGGCCGTCTTGCGCACGAACGGAAACTGGTCGCCGTGATCGGCACCCTGCACGTCGATCACGGTTTCGAAACCGCGCCGGAACTTGTCGAGGTGATAGGCGACGTCGGGGAGCAGATAGGTCGGTTCGCCACTCGATTTCACGAGCACCCGATCGCGATCCAGGCCGAGTTCCGTCGCACGAAGCCAGACCGCGCCTTCGAAGTCATACACGAGATTGTGCGTGCGCAACGCCTCGAGAGTTTCCTCGATTCTTCCGTCGGTATAGAGATTGGCCTCCCCCGCGTAGACGTCGAAGGTGACCCCGATGGAATCGAGGGTTCGGCGGATGCCCGCGAAGTTGCGCTCTTCGGCCGCGACTCGGAACAAGCCTTCTCCGGGTTCGTCGACCAGGGTTTCTCCGTGCTCGGCGCGAAGCGCCTCTGCGAGGTCGGAGATATAACCACCCTGGTAGCCATCGCGGGGAAAGACGACCGGCAGACCGTCGATGCTCTCGGGCCACTCGGCTTCCGAATCGGCGAGCGCAGCTCCAGAAGGCGGTGCGGCGCGCCCGAGCTGCTCGAGGTAGCGGGCGCGCACGGATTCACCGAGAACCCGCATCTGCCGACCGGCGTTGTTGAAGTAGTACTCCCGCGTCACCCGATAGCCGCAGGCCTCGAGCAGACGCGCGATGCAGTCACCGAGCACACCCTGACGGCCGTGGCCCAGGGTAAGCGGGCCAGTCGGATTGGCCGAGACGAATTCGACCTGCACGCTGCGATTCGCCCCGATGTCGCAATGGCCGAAACGCGGTCCGGCCGAGAGCACCTGGGGCAGCAGTTCGTGCCAGCGGGCTCCGCTCAGCCAGATGTTGACGAATCCGGGGCCGGCGATTTCGGTGGCGGAGTGGTTTGGCGAGCAACATCGCGGCGTTGCACGCGAAATCACCGTGATCGGGATTGCGGGGTGCCTCCAGCGTAAACGCGGGGATCTCCTGATCGGATCCGAGAATCCGCTCGAGGGCGCCGCCGAACTCTTGTTGAAGACGTTCCTTCACGATCGGGCGAGGATCGCAGCGTGGTCTGATTTCGTCAAGGAAATCGGGGATTTGAGTCGGAATCGCTGGGAATGCGGACCACGGTTTCACCGGTTCTCGCCCACTCGAGGTCTTCACGAATGGCCTGTTCGATCGCGAAGGGATCGCTCTCGAGTCGGCTTACCTCGGCTTTCAGCCGAACGATCTCAGCTTCGAGTTGTGCAATCTCGTCGGTTGAATTCTCGAGGGCGTCCCGATCGCGCATCCAGGTCGAGAGGCCCGCACCGCGATCCACGCTGATGTAGATCAGGGCTACCGCGAGTAGCGCAGGAATGATGAGTAGCCGTTTCACGCTTCCCCCCCGAGAACCGGAAAGCGAAGCTTACCGCCAGACGCTCGACTCAGCCAGCAGCGGTCTCGGTCAGCAAGCGCCGGATGCGATCAACGTAGGCGTCGGCATCCCATTCCTTGGGGCCCACGTATCGCTCCAAGACGACACCATCGCGTCCGACCAACAACGACTCGGGAAACCGAAACGTCTGATAGTCAGCGGTGACCGATTGCGTCGAATCCCACAAGACCGGGAAGGAGAGTCCGAGGCGATTCACGAACGAGACGACAGCGGCCGGGTCTTCGTCCACCGAAACCGCAACCAGTTCGAAATCGGTTCCGGCGAGCGAGCGGTACAAGCGCTCCATTGCGGGCATCTCGTCTTCGCAGGGTTTGCACCAGGTCGCCCAGAAATTGAGCAGCACGACCTTGCCCCGCAAGTCGTCGAGGCTCATCGAGGAGCCGCCTAACGCGAGTGGGAGTTCGAATGCGGGTGCCGGCGTTCCGCGGCCGATCGGGGGTGGTGTGTTGGAGGCCATGGACAGGGCAAACAGCGTCGCAACTACGACCCCGGCGCCGAGCAGCCAGATGCCCTTCCGTTCGGGCATCAGTCCGTCTTCTTTTTGCGGACCGCCTTCTTCTTCGCGGTGGCCTTCTTCTTGCTCGAGGCTTTCTTCTTGGTGGCCGTCTCCGAATCCTTCTTGGCAGACGCCTTCTTCGCGGGCTTCTTCTCGGCCTTCGCTTTGGCAGCCGTCTTCTTGGCAGTCTTCTTGGTGGTCTTCGCGTCGTCCTTCTTGGCCGCCTTCGCACTGCCCTTCTTGGCCTTGGCCTTGACCGCCGGCTTGCCAGCCTTTTCATCCGCCTTCGGCGCGTGGGTCGCGGGCTCGCCCGACTCAACCAGCTCGATGATGGACATCGCCGCCGCGTCGCCCGGTCGTATCCCGAGCTTCACGATGCGCGTGTAGCCGCCCGGCCGATCCCGATAGCGCTCGGCCAGGTCGTCAAAGACCTTCGCGGCGACTTCTCGTCGGCGAATGACGCGTAGCGCGCGCCGCCGGGCGTGCAGGTCTCCCCGCTTGCCCAATGTGATCATTTTTTCCGCGAGGCTTCGAACACCCTTCGCCTTCGCGTCGGTCGTTCTGACCCTCTCGTGCTCGAAGAGCGAGGTGACCAGATTCCGGTACATCGCCGTGCGATGAGACGCCGACCGTCCGAGAGTTCCCGCTTTGACTCGATGCCGCATCTTATGACTCGCGCTCCCGAATTCTTTCGAGTTCCTGACGATCCGGGAAACTGTCCAGCATCGTCCCCAACTCGAGTCCCATCGACGTCAGCAATTCCTTGATCTCGTTGAGAGACTTCCGACCGAAATTCTTGGTCTTGAGCATCTCCGCTTCGGTCTTCTGCACCAGCTCGCCGATGTAACGGATGTTGGCGTTCTGCAGGCAGTT
>JAFDAW010000357.1 GCA_019313605.1 Deltaproteobacteria bacterium | reverse complement strand
GTCGCTCATCAGTAGCGGGTAAACGCCGTAAACCGCGAGCAGAGCGATAACTCCAAGCCAGCGCGCCAAGGTGGGGCGATGGCGCCACGTTGCCTTGCGCCAGACATCGAATGCCGCGAACAACGCGACCGCTGCGCCGGACGCGGTGAGCAACCAGGTCACTTCGCTTTCAAGCCAAAACCAGCCGACGTTCCAGGTGTGCCACGAGAAGGGTGCGAGCAGGTGGACACCGTTTCCCCACTTGGTCTGGAGCGCGTCGAGCAGGAGGTGTGCGGCGGCG
Organism: Deltaproteobacteria bacterium; assembly: GCA_019313605.1. GTDB lineage: Bacteria > Myxococcota_A > UBA9160 > UBA9160 > SMWR01 > JACZVU01. The sequence goes on along the minus strand of JAFDAW010000357.1, from coordinate 2,196 downwards.
TTTCCGGCGAGCAATCCGAAGGTACGCCCAGGCCGGGTCGAGATCAGCGCCAGCGCGCCGCAAAGCCAGAGTGATCCGAGCAGCGACGCCTGCGCGATCCAATAGGGACGAACGACGAAGACGTCGAGTCCGGGCATCAGGCTCGCCAACACCCGATTCAGGACCCAAGGCACATCGGGAACGACACAGCCGATGAAGACCCAACGCAAATCGGCGTCGCGGATCACCGACCGACTCGCGATCGCCTGGATCCCCATGTGGGCAAGGGTGTTGGGCATCTGCGCAACTCCTCAGCGCTGATCTCGGCTCGATCGGAGTGACGCGATGGCCGAAGCGTAGCGCTCGACGACCGCATCGATCGAAAAGCGCTCGACCACGTCATGTCGACCCGCCGCGCCGAGGCGGCGGCGCAGCGGCGCGTCGGCGAGCAATCGATTGATTGCGTCTCGCAGCGAATCCGGCGTCGGCTCCACTACAAGCCCGGTCTCTTCGTGGCGCACGATGTCGCGAAGTCCACCGCAATGCGTGGAGACGACGGCGAGCCCGGTCGCCATGGCCTCGACGGCAGCCAAACCGAACGCTTCATTCCGAGATGGAAATGCAAAGACGTCGGCGGCTCGCAGATGGTCCGTCACGGAGTCGACCGCCCCGGTAAAGTGGATCGATGCATCGAGGCCCAGCGTCTCAACGCGCTCGCGCAGCTCACTCTCGCATGCGTCGACGTCGAGCCCGCCGTATCCGACCAACACGAGGTGGGCGTCGGCATGGTGGGACTGAATCGCCGGCCACGCATCGACCAGACCCATGAGCCCCTTGTAGCGAACCAGCCGCCCCGTGTAGACGACGATTCGCGCCTTCTCCGGCAGGTTCAGCTGTTGTCGCAACGCGTCCCGCTCGTCGTCGGCCGCCGGCTTGAAACAGGCGATGTCCACTCCGTTCGGAATGCGAAGAATGCGGCGCTCCGGGATGCCGTGCTGCGTGAGTTCGGTCGCCACCGTCGACGAGATCGCTACGAATCGATCGGCGCGTGCGAGCACGCGGTTGCGCAACTGGAGCGCCGTGCGAAAGAGCCGGCCCTCGGGCGATGCAGCGAGCTTTTCCAGGCCGCGGTGGAAGAACGCGCCCGAGTGCTCGCCCTGGCTGTCCGCCTTCAAGATGCAGGGAACCCGGAAGAGTCGGCAGAGTGGAACGACCACGAGACCGAGGATGCGATAGCCGCAGACGATCACCGCGTCGCAGCCCGCGAGCCGGCGCGTCAGTGCGGGCAGGAGCGTCGCGAGGAGCATCCATTTCTTGCGCTGCCCGCGCCCGCTTGGCCCGCGTCGCTGCACGTCGACCCCGCCAATCGATTCCCTGCTGGGCGAGTCGCGTTGCGAGCGCCGCGTGAGCAGGCAGACCTGCACACCGGTCCGGGCCAGGCCTTCGGCCAGCGCTCGGGCCTGGGTTTCGCCGCCTCCGACCTCTGGACAATAGGTTTCGGTGAGGATGAGGACGCGACTCACGACGCGATCTCGCGGGGCCCGCCGCGCGCGAGCCGCAAGAGCCAGCGCAGCCAGAAGATTGCGATGTCGCGTGGAGTCGGGTCGCGATAGAGCGGACCCTCCTCACCGCGCGGCGGTTCGAAGTCAGCACAGCCGTCGCGGACCGCGAGAATGGCCTGCAGGTAGAGCGTGACCCCCAGGGCTTCGAGACGGCGCCAGACCGCACCGAGCGTGCGCCGGCCGACCCGGATCTCCCCCTCGCAGACGATCTCTCCCGCATCGAGTCGGGGGGTCACGCGTTGAATCGTCACCCCCGCATACGCTTCGCCGGAGTAGATCGCCCAGAAGGGCGTCTTCTTGCCGCGATACTCGGGAAGCTTTCCGTGGTGGATACCGAGGGTTCCGCGCGACGGAATCTCAAAGAGGGCCGGGCGCAGAATCGGGCTGCCATAACTCAGGCCCAGGTCAGGTGCGAGCGCGCGAATCTTTTCGAGCACCGGGTCGGCGTGCATGTCTGTCACGACATGGACTCGGTCCTCGATCTGATTCAAAACCGCACCCAGCTGGCGCTGCCGCGCTGGTCGCGTCCAGCGGCGCGCGCGGCGCGCCGTCTCGAGTGCGAACAGCACAGGGGCGAGCACTCCGCGGCGTCGCCGAAGAACTTCCCAGGCATCCGCGAGCGTTGTTCCTTCCGACTCCCAGATGACCCCCATCA
>JAFDAW010000356.1 GCA_019313605.1 Deltaproteobacteria bacterium | reverse complement strand
ATCGTGCCCATGGCCGCTGGCACCAAAGCCCAGATGGAGCCCAGTGCGAACGGCAGGGCCAAGTGGGCGAGAAGCGCGCCTGCGTAGCCGGGATGCCGAACCAGAGCGTACGCGCCCGACGAGACCACCGAGTGATCACGATCCTCCTGAATTCGTACGAAGGTGGCGAAGAACGGGTTGGAGCGAACTGCCCAGATTGCGAAGCCATAGCCGAGCGCAAAGACGAGAAGAGCCGCCACCTGGGTAGTTTGGGGGATGGGGACGAAGGGGCCGAAGCGAACCGCATCGAGCCCAGCGACCGCAAACGTGCCGGGGTACAGACCCAGATATCCCAAGGTTGCGATCACCACGTCGCGGCGGTCCACACCCGGCCCGGGAGCCGCCCGCTCCCGCATGAGGTCTTGGCCGGCGAACGCGAAGGCCGCCGCCTTGGAGACGGCATAAACACCCATAACAGCCCAAGCCATGGGCCACGAGAGCTGTCCGGCGGCACCGAATAGGCACCCTCCGAGGAGGAGGAATCCTGCAATGGTCACCGCAATGGCCCGGATCAAAGTCCCTCCTCGCCGAACTGCGGCCCAGCAAATGGCCGCTCAGCTGCGGCCACCGCCCCGCACTCTACCGCGACCACCCCACGCCGGGGAAAGCGGAAACCAGCGGAAAGTCCTTGGCCATTCTCGCGTTTTCGCCCCCAGACGGTCAAGCACCGGTTTCCCTCAGGGTTCCGAGGACTTGAAGTCGCGCGCGAGGGTGACCGTGCCCGGGTTCTGGACGGCCCTGAGAGTGGCCTCCCGCAGATAGGCGCGCGGCCCGACCCCGGCGAGCTTCGCCGACTCGATCAGCGAGTAGAAGAGCGCCGTAACGGGAGCGCTTTTTTCCCCGACCAACTTTTTCTCCCAATCGCTGCGCGCTTCCGGCCTGCCCATGCTGCGGCAAGCCACTCGACAGCTGTGCCTCCCGAAAACCCGATGTTCGAAGAATCACGGCCACTTATCGAGGCGCGTCCCGAGCCGTGGGGAGTTCCAGCTAGGAGACGGCATGGGCGTGACGGTATCCGCCGGCGCGGTTGAGCAGCGGCAAAGCCGTGACGAGTGTGCCCGCAATTGGGGACTCCCTCGGCGGCAATCCTCGATGATCCATCAGACCTGGCTTCCCAACGCCCCCGCCTTTGAGACCAACGGTGTAGCAGCGGCGGCGGACGCCGCTGGGCGCGGTGGACGCCCGTGGATTCAGCCGGGCGGCCCGGCCGTGCTGACAGGAGTTCTCGGGACACACCGGGTATACAGGTGTGGCGGGGGCAATTCCCTCCATACCCTCTCTTGACGCGGCTATCAGCAGGGGCCGCCTGGGGGCCGTGGGGCCGTCCTGGGTGCAGCTCTATGCCGCTATATGCAGCTCCCTGCATAGCAGCAGCTGTAAGTACGCGGAATTCCTCACTGCTCCTGCTTCTTCGTAATCAGCAGGTCGGCGGTTCGAGTCCGCCCGTCGGCTCCAGCAATTCCAGGCACTTACGCGCCTGCCCCGCGAAGCCGATCGCCGGATTGACAGCAACGTGACAGCAACCAGCTACGATGCGCGGCCCGGGGCCCGCCCGCCGGGGCGGCGCGGGGAGGCGGGGGGCGGCTACCAGACGCCCGGGATCAGGCGGAAGCGAACGCGAGCCGCGTACTCGGCGTAGCCCGGGAGCTCCGCATGGAGAGTGCGATCCTCGAGCGCCGTGCGGATCACGAGACAGACCACCGCGAGCAGGGCCGGGACGAAGGCCCAGGGCGATGCGAGCAGGAGCGGCGTCGAGAGCATCCAGCCCACGAACCCCACGTAGCCAGGGTGGCGCAGATAGGCGTAGGGCCCCCTGTCGATCACGCGATGCCCGTGGTCCGTCTGGATGCGCACTGCCTTCTCGAAGAATGGGTTAACCACCATGGACCAGATGGCCAGGGCCCATCCGGGGACGTAGATGACCAGGCCCAGCAGCCACGCTGCGCCCGGCGCGCTCGATGGGGCATCGCGCGCCTCGAGTCCCGCGACGACGTAGATTGCGATCACCACGGGCGCGAACAGCACAAGCCACACACTGTCCCAGGTCTTCGTCCCCTTGCGGAGGCCTACGCGCCTGCGGATCAGCTCGGGGTTCCAGCGCAGCAGGCACGCCAGGTTGATGGCCCAGGTCGCGGCGAAGATGACCACGTAGATCCAGCCGAGCGTCCAGTCCAGCCGGCGCGCGAGCACGAAGACGAGCCCCGCCAAGACGACCATGGCCGCGACGGCCAGGCCGACGAGGGCCGTCGGCTTCGAGGCCTGCGAGTCGGCGCGCGTCTCGACATCGGCCATTTCGCGTCCCTCCTCGTCTCTCGAGTGCTACCCCGTGAGTCGATCAACACGCGCCACGGGGCGTCGCTCCTCACCGCCTGACTCACAATGGACTGCACCAGAGTATCCTATGCTGCACCGGGTGGAGGGGAGGGGCAAGAAACCGCCC
>JAFDAW010000355.1 GCA_019313605.1 Deltaproteobacteria bacterium | reverse complement strand
GGATATCGTGGTGGCGGCGGACGATTGTCGTTTCTCCCAGCGCGAGCCTAAACGCGGCATCATGGCGACGGGCGGCGCCACAATCCGCTTTGTCGAGCGCGGCGGTTGGGGTAACGCCATGTACCACCTGCTCGTGGTCGACGAGTTCGATTCGGCCGAGGCCCTGCGCTGTGGGTTGGTGCAGGAGATCGTACCCGCCGGTCAAGAACTGGAACGCGCCCTCGAGCTGGCGGAAAAGATCGCGCAGCTGGCGCCCCTGGCGATCCAGGCCACCAAAGCGTCTTCGCTGCTCTATTCGCTCCAAGGTCAGGAGGCCGCTGTCGCTCAATTCCGCGAGACCCAGCGGCAGCTCGCCAACACCGAGGACGCAACCGAAGGCGTCGCCTCCTTCGTCGAGCGACGGGAGCCGGTCTTCAAGGGTCGGTGAAGAAAGCGCTCGCGTTCCGGCGAGCGCGTACTACCTAGGCAGAGCTCACCGTGGCATGCGCGCACTCGAGCGCAGCCATGGCAAAGCGAAACATATTGTCCGCGCGCGAAGATTCGCCGGTCAGCGAGTGGCGATCGCCGCGAGTGGGACCAATCATCGCGCACCACCCATGACCCGCCGGATCGCCATAGGGGTTTCCGGTAGGTCCGGTGGCGCCGGTCTCGGCGAGGCCCCAGGTCGCACCGGATCGTGCGGCGACAGACTCTGCACACCAGTTTGCGAACTCAACCGTCGCGCCGCGCATGCCGGATGGCCGAGGATGTTCGCCCGACAAAAAGGCTCGACCCGCCTCGAGGGTGTAGATCACCGTCCCCCCGAGCATGAAGGCGCTTGCGCCCGGCACCGCGACCAACGAAGCGGCGATCAGACCGCCGGTGGAGGACTCCGACACAGCGATTTTCTCGCCGCGTCCGATCAAGGATTCGCCGAGCAGGCTTGCAGCGGCGACGAGGTCGTTGAAGGTCGGTGTCAGCATGAGTTCGATCGAAGCTCCTAGTGGGTCTCGGAGCATAACGGGAAGCGTCCTAGCTCCGCGAGTCCAGATTCTCGGTTTCCGAGACGACAGCGCGAGCCTTGTGGCCGGGCGAAGCGTCGAGCGCGGATGCGATAGGATGGCTCGACCTGAGAGACTGAGGAGCGAGTCGTGAGTGAGATCCGTGGAATTCGAGTTGCTGCCGTGCTGGAGTTCTTCCGCACGCACGTCCCCGATGCTTCCGACGTCGACGCGCTCGACTTCGAACTGATCGGCGACGGTCGATCCAACATTACTTATCGGGTGTCCGCAGGCGAGCGCAGCTGGGTCCTGCGGCGCCCGCCGCTCGGCCATGTTCTGCCGACGGCGCACGACATGGTGCGGGAATTCCGCGTGATCGCGGCGCTGGCGGACACCCCGGTCCCCGTACCCCGCGCGATCGCGCTTTGTGAAGACACCTCAGTCAACGACGCACCATTCTACGTTATGGAATACACGCCCGGGGTGATCGTCGGTGGAACGGAGTTGCCCGGCGGCTTCGCGGAAAAGCCGGCCGAGCGCCGCGCGATGGGTCTGGCGCTCGTCGACACCCTCGTCGCATTACACGCCATCGATCCAGAAACAGTGGGGCTCGGAACTTTCGGTCGACCACAGGGCTACGTCGAGCGGCAGGTGAAGCGCTGGTCTCAGCAGTGGGAGCGTTCGTCCACGGGGCCACTGCCCGAGATCGACGAGCTGATCCGACGCTTGCGTGCCGCGCTGCCCGAGTCACCTGCACCGGCGATCGTGCACGGGGACTACCGGCTCGGGAACATGGCGCTCGATCCAGCGGATCCGTCGCGCGTGATCGCGGTCTTCGATTGGGAAATGGCGACGCTGGGAGATCCTCTTGCGGACCTGGGCTACACGCTCATCTACTGGGCGGACCCGGGCGAGCCGGCCGCGAGACTGGGCAGTGTCGTGAGCGGTCCCGGCATGCTGACGCGCGCCGAGATCGTGACGGAGTACGCACAGCGCAGCGGCCGCAACGTGTCGGCCGTTGACTTCTACCAAGTGCTCGCGCTCTACAAGCTCGCCATCATCAGCGAGGGCATCTACGCGCGCTTCGTCGCTGGTCAGACCCTGGGCGACAAGTTCAAAGGCACAACTCGGCGGACCGGGGCGCTCGTTCAGCGCGCGCTGTCGATCGCAGACGCTTCGGACGACGCGAAGCTGCGCGGTTGACGAACCCGAAGGGTATTCCGTGTGTCGCAGATATGAGTCAAGCCTGCAGTCTGATCCCGGACGGCGCGACGATCACGGTGGATGGCGGCAGCGGGAGAGTGGTGATCCTCGAGGACGAGTAATCCGCGCTAGAGATCCCGCTGCATTCGGGCGAAGCCGGGGCTGCCGAACGCTTCTTCGAAGGCGCGATGCCGGTATTCGTCCAGCCACTTGAAGCCGACCGATTCGTAGGCGGTCTTGGCCGAGATATTGCCCAGCAGGTAGCCGATCTGGCTGTATTCGTATCCTTCCTCTCGTCCCATTTCCAGGATCGC
>JAFDAW010000105.1 GCA_019313605.1 Deltaproteobacteria bacterium | reverse complement strand
GCGCTGATTTCCTACTGGGATCTCAAACCCGAGCAACGCCGCGAACTCGGAGTCCCGGATTCGCTCGTGCGGCTTTCGTGCGGCATCGAAGACGCCGACGACCTGATCGCAGATCTCGAACAGGCGCTGGAATCGATCTGACCCGCGCTGTGCCACCGGTCGCGTGAATCGGTCCGAACGCGGCTGACTAGAGCAGCCGATCGCACGACGGCCGTGAGCGTTCCATCGCGAGCAGTCGTGCCTTGAGGTCCTGGCCGCCACCGTAGCCGCCGAGGCTGCCGTCTGCGGCGATGACCCGGTGGCACGGCACGACGATCGCTACGGGATTGGCGTTGTTGGCAGATCCCACCGCGCGCTGGGCGTTCGGCCGGCCGATTGCGCGCGCCACTTCCGCGTACGAGCAGCTGTCGCCGTAGGGAATCTCGAGCAGCACATCCCAGACAGCGCGTTGGAAGGGCGTCCCGCGCAAATCCAGCGGGATGTCGAAATGGGTTCGCTCGCTCGCGAGGTACTCGAGAATCTGCTCGATCGCGGCCGTGTTCGGGCCCATCTCTTCCACGCAACGGTGCTCGGGCACGTAGCGTTCCATCCAGTCCCGCATCCCGCGACCGCTCGAATGGGGCAACTCGACGTAGGCGAGCCCCAGCTTGGTCGACGCAACGCGAACCCGTCCGATCGGCGAATTTGATCGGGCAATGTGCACAGTTTCCATCGCTCCGGCACAATAACATCTCGCGTCGCAGATCGGTGCGGCGATCGGCAGCAATGCGCGCCGAAATTCAAAGAATCCACGGCAGCACCACCAGGAAGGACAGCGCCCATGTCTCATCTACTCGTCACCGGCGGGGCCGGCTACATCGGCTCCCACGCCTTGCGGAACCTGCAGCGCGCGGGGCACACGGCCGTCGTCATCGACGATCTACGCGCCGGAAACGCAGAGCTGGTCCACGACGCCCCGTTGGTTCGCTGTGACGTCGCAGATCGCGACGCCGTATCCAGGGCCTTCGAAAAGCACGGCCCGTTCGACGGCGTCCTCCACTTCGCCGCCTCGCTCTTCGTGGCCGAATCCGTCTCCAAGCCCCTCGAGTACTACGCGAACAACGTGGGCGGCTCTCTGGCGCTGATCGACGTCGCACTCGCCCACGGCACCCAGGCCTTCGTGCTGTCGTCGACCTGCGCGACCTACGGGATTCCGGAGCGGGTTCCGATCTCGGAAGACACCCCGCTGGCACCCATCAACCCCTACGGGGCCTCGAAGGCGATGGTCGAGCGGATTCTCGCGGACGCGGAGACCGCGCACGGCCTGCGCTGGGCGGCGCTGCGGTACTTCAACGCGAGCGGCGCGGATCCAGAGGGCGGCATCGGCGAATGTCACGACCCGGAGATCCACCTGATCCCCTCGGCGCTCGAAGCCGCCTGCGGTCTGCGCGAGAGGCTCGAACTCTTCGGCACCGACTATCCCACGCCGGATGGAACCTGCATCCGCGACTACATCCACGTCACCGACCTCGCAGACGCCCACGTCAGCGCGATCGAAGCGCTGATCGAAGGGAGATCCCTCGGCATCCGCAATCTCGGCACCGGCAACGGCTACTCGAACCGCGAAGTGATGGCGGCCGTCGAGCGCGCAGTCGGCCAGCCGGTCCCGGTGCGAGAAGCCGATCGACGCCCAGGCGACCCGCCGGAACTCGTCGCAGACGCCTCGGCGTTCCGCCGCGAGTTCGGCTGGGAACCCCGCCACTCCGATCTCGACACGATCGTCTCGACCGCGTGGGCGTGGCTACAGAGCTGGAAGCTCGAGGGTTCGCGATAGCTCCCGCGGGAGCCACTGCGGAGTGATCGGCGTCGGCGGGCCTGAGCTTCGGGACTAGCTCTTCAAATCCAGTCGCTTCATCATCTTTTGCAGCGACTGGCTGGCGAATCCTGCGGATTCGCTTGCGGCGTCGGAACCTTTCGAGCCCGCACTTTGGCACTAACTCTTCAGATCCAGTCGCTTCATCATCTTTTGCAAGGACTGGCGCGGGATTCCGAGCAGTTCCGAGGCGCCCGTCTTGCTGCCGGCTTCGGCGATCGCCTCGAGGATCATCTTCCGCTTGAGCGCGTCGACGGCTTCGCTCAGGCATACGCCGTCGCTCGTAAAACCGCCCCCGACGGTCGCGGCGGCGGATGGACTGCGGACCGATTCCGACAGCATCTCGGCGGCAATTCGCTCCGCACCGCCCGATGCCGCAACCGCTCGCGCGATCTCGTTTTCGAGCTCCCGGACATTGTCTGGCCACGCGTAACCCACCAGGCAATCCATCGCGTCGTTCGCGAAACCCTTGATCTCGCACCTCGCTTCTCGACAAGCCGCCTCGAGGAAATGGGAAGCGAGCATCGGTATATCGGTTTTCCGCTCTCGAAGCGGCGGAAGCCCGATTTCGACCACGCGGAGCCGGTAGTAGAGATCCTCGCGAAAGCGGCCTTCTCCAACGTCCGCGAGCAGATCTCGACTCGTCGATGCGATGACCCGCGCGTCGACGACACGGGTGTCCGAGGATCCGAGCGGTCGGATTTCGCCGTTCTCGAGCACCCGAAGCAGCCTGACCTGCATACCGGAATGCGTCTCCCCGACCTCATTCAGGAACGCCGTCCCGCCGTCGGCAGTCTCGAACAGCCCCTGCTTGTCGGCCTGCGCCCCGGTGAAGGCGCCGCTCTTGTGCCCGAAAAGTTCGCTTTCGAGCAGCGTATCCGGGAGCGCGGCGCAATTTTGCGCCACGAAGCGCTTGTCGCTGCGCGCACTCGCGTAGTGAATCGCCCTCGCAACGACACCCTTGCCGGTTCCGGGCTCGCCGGTGATCAGAACGCTCGAATCCGTCTTCGCGACCTTCTCGATCAAATCGAAGACATGCTCCATCGCGGGGCCCGAACCGATGATTCGATCGAACGCGTATTTGTGCTCGATCTCGCGGCGCAGGTCCGTGTTCTCCGCGTGAAGCCGCTCGTTTTGTACGCCGAATTCGACGGCCAGCTGGGTGTTTTCAGAGGCCAGCTCATAAGACTCCAACGCGCGCTTCACGGTCAACTGCAGTGCATTGGGAATCCACGGCTTCGAAACCCAGCGATAGACCAGCGCTTCGTTGGCGGCCCGGTTCAGCGATCGGGGCTCGGCATCGCGAGTCAGGAGCATTCGAATCGCAAGTGGGCGGGATGCTCGGGCGTGCTCCAGGAACTCGACTCCCGACATCGAGGGCAAGACCTCGTCGGCGAAGATCAGCGCGACCTCCGCGCGCTCCAAAATATCGAGTCCCTCGGAAGCTTCCGTTGCAACGTGAATGCGATAGCCGGTTCCGAGCGCAAGCTCGAGCGACTCCAGGCTCGCAGCATCACTGTCGACGATGAGGATCTCGTAGGGATCGCCGCCTGACTGCCGCCGAGCGGCCTCAATGCGCTCGCCCGCTCCCGTCGGATTCGAACTCACGAGCAGCCTTCTGAATCAGCGTCTTGCACCCGAAACGGCGAACACCCGCAGCTCGGGATCAACGTCGGCGCCGAAGCGCGAGGGATAAACGATCGAAAGGTAACAACTGCCGGTACGAGGCGCCGCGGCAGCAAAGGGACCACCGGGCCGACGGGTTGAACCGTCGGCCCGGCGATTGCCTTCTAGCGTCGCGCGCGGCGAGCGGTCTTCTTGCGTGCAGTCTTCTTGCGTGCCGGAGCCTTGCGGGCGGTCTTCTTGCGAGCCTTCTTCTTGGCTGCCTTCCGCCGTGCGGGCTTCTTGCGTGCAGTCTTCTTGCGCGTCGTCTTCTTACGCGCGGTCTTCTTGCGTGCAGTCTTCTTACGCGCGGTCTTCTTGCGCGTCGTCTTCTTGCGCGCGGTCTTCTTGCTCGTCGTCTTCTTACGCGCGGTCTTCTTGCGAGTGGTCTTCTTGCGGGCCGTCTTCTTGCGCCCGGAAGATCGCTTCATCTTCACCTTCGCGACATCGCCCTTCTTGTCGATGAAGTAGAGGAAGCCTTCCTCTCGCTCGATCCCACATTTGGCGACCTTCTCGCGACCCTTCGGGCCCTTGCCGCCGCCCCGCGCCATGCGGGCACGACTCACGTCGCCTCGTTTGTCGAGAAAGTAGAGCCAGCCCTTCTCTCGACGGATACCCGTCTTTTCTACAACTGTGGCCATCGGCCATCTCCTTCGTGTGAGCATTACATTTCGTTCCACGCTGGAGGGAAAGAAGCGTGGCACCGGTGCTACCTGGAGGAGGTGCAATTCACGCGAGCCTGGGGGATGGCAGGCTTGCACCGACGGAATCATGGGGCGCACAAATGGCGGTGTCAATGGTTTTGGGGTGGTTTTCTGACGGTGCGAAGAGGAGCCTCCGACGAGCGAAACGCTCCGAATTCGCGCGCCGGTTCAGCGATCGCGAATATGACCCTCGGCAGCGTCGAGAATCTCCGCCTCCAGGCACCGATCTTCGAGGGAATCGATCTCCTGAATCCCTGTCGGACTCGTGACATTCACCTCTGTCAAAAAACCACCAATCACGTCGATCCCGACGAAAAACAAGCCGTCCCGACGAAGTGCGGGCGCAATCGCCTCGATGATCTTGCGGTCTCGATCATCCAATTCCGCCCGATGGGGGCGCCCACCGACGTGGAGATTCGAGCGAACCTCGGTCGCACTCGGCACTCGGAGCACCGCACCGACCGGCTCTCCGTCGACGAGCAGGATCCGTTTGTCCCCCTCTCGCACCTCGGGCAGATAGCGCTGCGCCATGATCCGACGGGACTCGAAGCGGGTCGATTGCTCGAGTATCGAGCGGAGATTTCGATCCTCTCGACGCAGGTAAAAAATCCCCTCTCCACCCTTCCCGTCGAGCGGTTTGACGATCATCTCTCCGCCGAGATCGTCCATAAAACCCAACAACTCCGGGATTTTCCGACTCACGAACGTCTCCGCCATCAGCTCCGGGAACTGCAGCGTGTAGAGCTTTTCGTTGGCGGCCAGAATCCCCTCGGGCCGATTCAAGACGGCCGCGCGCTTGCACAATGCCAGGATCTGGGTCGCGACTACATACTCGGCGTCCACCGGGGGGTCGACGCGCTGAAACACCAGATCGACGTCTTCGTCCAACCACACGCTGCGGGCCTCGCCCAGATCGAAATGTCGACCGGGTTCCCGGCGCAACGCGACAGGCCGCGCCTGCGCGCAGGGGCCGCGATTGGAGGCGGCGAGGTCCGATGGGGCGATGTATAGGACCTCGTGATTGCGCCGCTGTGCCTCTAACATCAGCGCGAACGTGGAATCAGCGCCGATGTCGATCGCGTCGAGTGGATCCATCACAAATGCGAGGGTGTGGCGGGGGGTAGGCATTTCAGTGATCCCTCCTGCGAGCCGAAGCGGTAGCGCAGAGCGCGGGCACTCGGCTACGGTCGGATAACCCCTGGAGTTTCGATGGCTTTTTTACACTCTCGGGCGCTCATAGTGCTCCTGGTCTCGGCGGGCCTGCTCGTCGTGGCGGTTATCGGAGGCTGGATCGCCTTCTATCTCGCATTCGTCCGGGACCTTCCGGACCTGCGAACGATCGAAGATTACCGCCCGCCGATCGCAAGCCGCGTCCTCGATCGCGACGGCGAGGCGATCGGCCGATTCTACACCGAGCGGCGCACGCTCGCGCTGTTGGAATCACTGCCCTTCCATCTCGTGCAGGCGTTCGTGGCCGGCGAGGACAGCTCGTTTTTCGAGCATTCGGGGATCGACTATAGCTCGATCCTTCGCGCGGCCTGGGTGAACCTCCGCGCGGGCGGCGAGATCAAACAGGGCGCGAGCACCATCACCCAGCAAATGGTGAAGGGCCTGTTGCTCAGCCCCGAACGGAAGTTCAAACGCAAGATCCGCGAAATGATCCTCGCGCGCCGGATCGAAAAACGCTTTTCCAAGCAAGAGATCCTCTATCTCTATCTGAATCAGATCTACTTTGGACACGGCGCCTACGGGATCCACGAAGCGGCGCGCACCTATTTCAGCAAGGACATGAGCGAGCTGAGCGTGTCGGAAAGCGCGCTTCTCGCGGGCCTGCCCAAGGCGCCCTCGCGCTATTCGCCCTTTCATAATCCAGAGGCGGCAGAGGAGCGCCGGCGCTACGTGCTGTCGCGGATGCACGCCGAAGGCTTCGTCACTGCCGCGGGTTATGCAGAGGCAATCGCCGAATCGCCCGTCCTGGCCGACCGCAGTGCAAACCAGGATGACCCCGCTGCCGCCTACTTCACCGAGGAAGTGCGCCGCGCCCTCTTCGAGCGATTCGGAGGGGAACTGGTGCTGCAAGGTGGGCTGACGATCGAAACCACCCTCGACAGCGATCTGCAACGCGCAGCCGTGCGAGCCGTGCAGACCGGTTTGGCCGATCTCGATCACCGGCAGGGTTATCGGGGACCGATTCGCAGGGTGGCGCCAACCGAAATTCCCGAAGAGATCGTTCGACTCGCGGAAGCAAACAAACTCGTGCTCGAGATTCCAGATCCCGCTGCCTCGCCAGATTTGCTTCAGCCCACGGATTTACTCCAGCCCACGGATTCGCTCGAACCCGCGGAACCGATCGACGAGACGCTCTCGGAGCTACCGGACGAAATGGCCTCGGAGCTGCCCGGCGCGGCAGAGCGGGCCGCTGCGCGCAGCATCCTCGCCGAAGAGGATGGAACCCTGCTGGGCGTGATCACGGCCGTCAACGAGAAGTCGAAGATCGCCCGGGTCGCCTTTTCGGCCGAGGTCGAAGGCGTCGTGCTGCTCGAGGACGTCAAGTGGGCGCGCGTGCCCGACCCGAATCGCTCGCCCTATTCAGTGCGCGCGATCGAAGACGTATTTACACAGGGTGACGTCGCGCGATTTGCTGCCGTGCACTCGAAGGAAGCCGAAGACGACGAGGCGGACACCGACGAACCTACCGAAATCCGCGTGACCCTCGATCAGACTCCCGAAGTCCAGGGAGCGCTGTTTTCAATCGACGCTGAAACCAACGAAGTGATCGCGATGGTCGGCGGTCGCGACTTCGAGCAGAGCCAGTTCAACCGCGTGACGCAGGCGCGCCGGCAACCCGGTTCCGCGTTCAAGCCGCTGATCTACGCCGCCGCTCTGGATAGCGGATACACACCGGCGAGTATCGTGTTCGACCGGCCGATCGTCTACACCGACGAAGAATCCGGCTTCATCTGGCGCCCGCGCAACTACAAGCGCAGTTTCTACGGGCCGATCACGCTTCGCGAAGCACTCGCGCGCTCGATCAACAACGCAACCGTGCACCTCTTCCGCGATGTCGGGATCGATTACGTGATCGAATACGTGCGCCGACTCGGGATCGAGTCGCCGCTCAACCGCGACCTTTCTCTCGCACTCGGCTCGAGTGGACTTTCGCTGCTGGAACTCACCCGCGCCTACGCGGTATTCGCCGAGGGCGGTCGGCGAGTCGTTCCCACCTTCATCCGACGCGTCACCGACCGAGACGGGATGATTCTGCTGGAAAACGTCGCGTTGGGTGTCCCGGAAGAAGTTGCGGTCGATCCGAACGAGGCCGAGGAAGACTTCATCGACGTGGCGGCGGCCGCAGAAGACGAGGTGATCCCGATCGATGCGGAAGCCCCGATCGACGCGGAGTTCATGCCTGACCCCGACCAGCTCATTTCGCCCGAAGAAGCGTATCTGGCGGTATCCCTGCTGCGTGCGGTGGTCGAGGATCCGAAGGGCACCGGCCACCGGTTGCGGGTGTTGCGCCGCCCCGTAGCGGGCAAGACCGGCACCACCAACGATCAGGCCGATGCCTGGTTCATGGGCTTCTCGCCCGAGGTCGTCACGGGCGTCTGGGTCGGTCACGACGAGACTCGCTTCCTCGGTTACGGAGAAACGGGCTCGCGGGCCGCGGCTCCGATCTGGGTGGATTACATGCGCGCCGCCCTCGCGGGTCGGCCCGCCCGCGACTTCGCGGTTCCGGAATTGATCGAGTTCGCGCGGATCGACCGCAAGACCGGGCTGCTGGCCGGCGCGGGCACCGAGTCGACCGTCTTCCAGCCATTCCTGCAGGGAACCGTCCCCACCGAAATGGCCGACTCCGCCCGCACCCACTCCGAAAGCCGCCGCAAACTCCGACTCGACTCCTTCTGACCAAGGCAGAATTCCCCGAAACCCACCCCCCAGGCCTGTCCGGGCTAGACTGGGCGCGGTGGGAGAAGAGAACGTTCATTCGCAGCAGGTGGATCGGCGGGTTACCCGTGATCGGCGTGCAACGTCGACGGCGTTGAGTGGTGATACCACTCGCAATCTACAGACGCTGCTCTCGGCTGCCGTTCAGCGCGTGCAGGCGATCAGCGGGGCGACCACGGTCGTCGCCTGGACGTTGCGCGAAACCGGCGAACCCTACGTCGTGGCTGCGGCCTTCAGTGGCGAACCACCCATCACCCCCGACGCGTCGGACTTTCAAGACATCTCGTCACTATCTGGGGTCACTCCACTGAATGGCTCATCGGATCTGACCGCGATCGGTCGGCGCCACCGCTTATCGGTCGCGGTCCCGATCCCCAGCGAACTCGGTGATGCCGCCGCTGTGCTGCTGCTGGGCCCCGAAACGCCGCGGCCGCGTATTCTCGGCCAACTCAAGCTCGAAGCCCATCGGTTGCAGGCTCCCATCGCCACCGCTCTTGCGATTGCACGCGTCGAGCGGCTCGACCGCGACGTCCACCAGCTCAATCGCCTCGCCGCCCTCGGAGCACTCAGCAGCGAGATCGCACACGAGATCCGCAACCCGTTGGTGTCGATGAAGACCTTCCTGCAACTCCTGCCCGAGCGCTGGGGAGATCCCGAATTTTCCGATTCATTTTTCGCATTGGTAAGCGACGAGCTTCGCCGCATGGAGCGCCTGCTCGATGTGATCATCGAATACGCTCGGCCCGACGGA
>JAFDAW010000354.1 GCA_019313605.1 Deltaproteobacteria bacterium | reverse complement strand
CCGACTATCCGAACGTGGCAACCCGTATCGAGACGCTGCGGAAACAATCGAATGAAGAAGCCACGACCGGGGCGATCTCCGCGGGTGGCGACGCGTTTGGAGAGGGATTTCGCTACGAGATCCTCGCCGAGCTCGGCCGCGGTGGCATGGGCGTGGTCTCCCGCGCGCGGGATCTCCGGCTCGGGCGGGTGGTCGCCCTCAAGCGATTGCCCGACAACCTCCGCAACCATCCGAAGGCCGTGCAACTCTTCCTGCGCGAGGCGCGCTCGGCGGCCGCACTCAATCACCCGAACATCGTC
Source organism: Deltaproteobacteria bacterium (assembly GCA_019313605.1). Taxonomy (GTDB): domain Bacteria; phylum Myxococcota_A; class UBA9160; order UBA9160; family SMWR01; genus JACZVU01. The sequence continues at coordinate 2,706 of JAFDAW010000354.1, read as the reverse complement.
ACGATCTACGACGCGGGCCAGGAAAACGGCACGCTCTACATCACGATGGAACTGCTCGAGGGAACCCCGCTACAAGAAATCCTCAAGAGTCGCGGCCGCCTAACGGTGCGCGACACCGCGCGACTCGGGATCCAGATCGCCAAAGGCCTGCAGTACGCCCACGAGCACCAGATCATCCACCGCGACATCAAGACGGGGAATCTCTTCTTCACCAGCAGCAAGAAGGTGAAAATCATGGATTTCGGTCTCGCGAAGATGGTGCAAGAGGTGCGCCGCGGAGCGACGGTCATCGGAGGCACGCCCTACTACATGGCACCGGAACAGAGCCTCGGCGACGCGGTCGATCACCGCGCCGACCTCTACGCCCTGGGCATCACGCTATTCGAGGTCGCAACGGGTTGCGTCCCGTTCACCGAGGGCGACATCGCCTACCACCACCGCCACACGCCTCCGCCCGACCCCCGCGACCTGATCCCGGACACCCCCGCCGAACTCTCCGAGCTGATCCTCCACCTGATCGCCAAAGACCCCGACGACCGCTGTCAGTCTGCACGCGAAGTCAGCGAACGCCTGCAACCTCTCTCTGCAAGCTAGACCTCCATTACAAGTCCATTCTCGTTCAGTTGAAGCACGCCCTTCCGCCCGTAGGCTTTTCTCGGGGGGAGCGGGACGCAAGAGCGATTCGCTCAAACCCCATGTCGCTCACCGCTCTTGCGTCCCGCTCCCCTGCGAATCGTTTTCTACGCGCGAAGAAAACCCAGCGTATCTAGAGCCCTCTCAAATGGGAGCGTCGCTAGGGGGCGGTGGCGGGAGGTCATCGGGCGACATGGGGTTAGAGCCCGATGGCCTCCCGTCACCGCTCCCGCGCAACCAACCCGGCAATGGAGTTCGGATCAGCCGCTAGTTGCGGGCGCGAAAGCCTGCCGCATGTCGGACTTCGTCGAGGATGGGGGCACCGATCGCGCGCGCGCGGTTCGCGCCGTCGAGCAGCACGCTCTCGACTTCGTCGGGGTGTTTTTCGAGTTCGGCGCGGCGCTCGCGCATTGGGGCGAAGAACTCGAGCAGTCGGCGAAGTAGATCCTTCTTGACGTCGCCGTATCCGAGTCCGCCGGCGCCCGCCCTTTCGAACATCTCCTTGCGATCGTCGGCTGCGGCAAAGAGAGACCAGATCTCGAATACGGTCGACTTCGTATCTTTGGGATCCTCGACCGGTGTGGAATCCGTCACGATGCCCATCACGGCCTTCTTGATCTGTTTCTCGGTCGCGAACATCGGAATTCCGTTGCCGTAGGACTTGCTCATCTTGCGGCCGTCGGTGCCGGGCACGACGGCGACGTCGTCGAGAATCTGGGGCTCGGGGAGCGTGAGCACTTCGGCGTCGTAGGTTCGGTTGAAGGCCTCGGCCATGTCGCGCGCCATCTCGATGTGCTGCTTCTGATCGCGGCCCACGGGTACGAGATCCGCGCGGTAGAGCAGAATGTCCGCGGCCATCAAGACCGGATAGGCGAAGAGTCCGTGATTGGCGCTCTGTCCCTGCGCGACTTTGTCCTTGTAGGCGTGACCGCGCTCGAGCAGACCCATCGGCGTCACCGTCGAGAGATGCCACGCGAGTTCGCAAACTTCGGGTACGTCGCTTTGGCGAAACAGCATCGCCTGAACGGGATCGAGCCCACAGGAGAGAAAATCGAGCGCCACCGCATTACTGAAGCGGCGCCGCTGCTCGGCATCGCGAACGCTGTTCATCGAGTGGAGATCCGCGATGAAGATCAGCGTCTCGTATTTCTGCTGCAGCGCGACCTGCTGACGCAGCGCACCGAAGTAGTTTCCGATGTGCAGGTGCTCTTGGGTCGGCTGGGTGCCGGACAGAACTCTCATCGTCACGCGCCCTCGACGTAGGTGAGCCAGCGATCGAACTCGGCATCGCCACCCTGGATGATCGTCTCGAAGCGCTTCCGCAATGCGAGCGTCTTCGGGCCAGCAGCGCCGTCACCGATGGTTTCGCGGTCGATCTCGACGACCGGGCAGATTCCGGTTGCGGTACCCGTCAAGAACACCTCGTGCGCCTGAAGCAGCTCTTCGGATGTGACGTTGTCTTCGCGTACTTCGTGACCGTCATGCCTGGTCTTCGCGTACTTCGTGACCGTCATGCCTGGCGATTTCGATCACCGCGCTGCGGGTCACGCCGAGCAACACATTGCGGTCGGGCGGCGTCCTGAGCGTGCCATCGGCGTCGAAGAAGAACACGTTGGTGGTGGGCCCTTCGGCGATGTAGCCGTCCTGATCCTCGAGCAGGACATCATCATAACCCTGCCGGCGCGCTTCCCATTTCGCGGCCATCGGCGAGACGTAGTTCGCGGAGACCTTCGCCTGGGGATCGACGATGTCGCGGCGCCGGTTGCGGCGCGTCTTTTCGATCCAGAGCCGCAACGTCGCGCGCGCGGGCTTCTGCCCGCCCGGCTTGCGGGCCGCGATGTCCGCGCCGGGGTCGTAAGCGGCAATCGCCACGCTCACGCGATCGTCCGCGGGCACGACGTCGACCTCCACGGAGCCGATGAACGCGCTGATCTTCACGTGAGTCGCGCCGGGGTTTTCGCGAACCGTCAGCACGATCGCCTCGGCAATCTCCTCGGCGCCCATCCGCAGCGGCAAGCCGACAAGCTCGGCCGAGCGCAGTAGGCGCTCGACGTGCTCGCGCAAGCGGAAGAT
>JAFDAW010000353.1 GCA_019313605.1 Deltaproteobacteria bacterium | reverse complement strand
CCCTTGTACTCCTGCAGAAAGCGCTCGAGCCAGGCGACGGATTCGGCGTCGAGATGGTTGGTCGGCTCATCGAGCAGCAGTAAATCGGGCTTTTGCAACAACAGGCGGCACAGTGCCACGCGGCGGCGCTCGCCACCCGACAGATTCGAGACGTCGGCGTCACCCGGCGGAACGCGCAACGCGTCCATCGCCACCTCGAGGGTGCGGTCGAGTTCCCAGGCGTCGACCGCGTCGATCTGGTCCTGCAGCTTCGACTGCTCTTCGAGCAGCGCGTTCATCCCATCGTCGTCGAGCGGTTCGGCGAACTTCGCGCTGACTTCTTCGAAGCGGTGAAGCAGCGCGCGGGTTTCCGCAACGCCTTCTTCGACGTTGCCGAGCACGTCCTTCGACTCGTCGAGCACGGGCTCCTGCGGGAGGTAGCCGACGCGAATGCCGGGCGCGGGCTTCGCCTCGCCCTGAAAGTCGGTGTCGATCAGCCCCATGATCTTGAGCAGGCTGCTCTTGCCCGCGCCGTTGGCGCCGAGCACACCAATCTTCGCACCCGGCAGAAATGCGAGCGTGATGTCCTCGAGGATCACCCGGTCGGGCGGAACGACCTTCTTGAGGTCCTGCATGGTGAATACGAATTGATGAGCCACGCGGGCAGTCTAACGGCCGAATTCCCGCTGACCAGCGAGAATGTTCGAAACGCGCGGGTCAGCTGCGCTGGACGGGGAGCAGCGCGATGAAGCAGGTGCCCTCGCCGGGCCGGGAGCGAACCGTGAGCGTGCCGCTGTGGTCGCGGAGGATTTCGCAGGCATCCAAGAGCCCGACCGCATCGTTCGGCAGCTTGCCATCGGGCTCGTCGTCCAATCCCTCGTCCTCGGAGCGAAACGGGTCGAAGATCTGCTCGAGCCGCTGCTCTGACATTCCGGGCCCGTTGTCGAGAATGCGCACGGCGACGAGATCGCCATCGGGCTCGGTTTCGATTTCGATCGCGGCGCCGTCGACGCCGTCGAGGGATTCCCGAGCGCTGACGAGGAGATTGCAGAGCGCCTGGGCGAGCTGCTCGGGTGAACCTTCGACGGGCGGAAGTGCCTTGAAGAACGTGGCGCGCAGCGCAATTCGCGATTGGCCCTCGAGCTGCGCGAGCTGGATCGCATCCCGCGCAACCGCGTTGATGTCGACGGGAACCATCATATCGCAGGGTCTCTACACGGATTCAAGGGCGTAATACCAGTATGGGAGCGCACGCACCGTTATCGGCGCCGTCGTTGACAGTATTGAGCGCTCAGCCCTGCGCGATCCGCCCCCCAGGGGCACAGCTCACGCTGGCGAGCTCAGAAGGGCTCGGGGTCGGGCGGCAAGTCGCGGCCTGGCGCGATCAACGCCGTCATGTAGTTACCGCGCGACCCGGGCACGAACCCCACCAGCCAACCCGCCAGCGCGGCGAAGCGCCGAACAGCCCAATTCGGATGGCCGTTCAAGCGCGAACTCAGCCAACCCAGCGTGAGTTCGAGCGAGCTACCGGATTCGAGATACAAGCTCTTCAGCGCGAACTCGAGTTCTTTGCGATTCCAGCGGTAGACGAAGTTGTCGCGCAGTTCGAGATTGCCGAACTGGTTCGATTCGTAGACGGTGCTCAACCCCAATCTCCGCAGCAGCCCATCGAGCTGGCTGTCGTAGGGCTCGAGCACCAGCACGGCTCCGCGGCAGACCCGCAGGATCTCGTAGAGGCCCTGCACGGGGCGGGCGAGGTGGTGAAGCACTTCCTTGCAGAAGACCAGATCGAAAGAGCCCGACGCGTAACCGAGCCGCTCACAATTCTGTTTTTCGTAGCGGACGCGCGGATCCGCAGACGCGATTTCGCGCAGCACGTCGTCAGAATCGAGAATGCCCGTCAGGCAGATCTCGTCGAATGGATGCTCGACGAAGCGCCGAGCCTCTCGGTGGGTGGAACCGATCGAGAGCACCGTCCCGAGCCCGAGCCCCTGTTCGGCGCGCAGCAACCGGTAACGCTCGATGGCGTGCTCGATCCCGTAGTCGTGAAAATCCACCATCGAATGGATACGCAGAAGATCGCGCAGCGGCCTGTGATAGACGCGCGTTCGATTGGCGCGAGCGCTCGCGGCGCCCTGCCCTTCGCTAGCCGGATTCACTGCCGCCCCCCAGTTTCGATCACGCGCCGATCGAACCATTGATACCACGCGCAGCGGTGGTTTGCGCTATGCGTTGCGCATAGGGGGTCCCCGGCTCGGTGAAGATCTTGCTGGTCCACAACTTCTACCGCCAGCACGGCGGGGAGACCGCTGTCTTCGAGGCCGAGCGCCGCATGCTCCAGGCCGCGGGCCACAGCGTGATCTCCTACACCCGAGACAGCAACGAGATCGAGGACTTCGGGCCCTGGCAACGCGCGCTCGCGCCGGCCGCGATCTGGGCTCGAGACAGCCATCGGGAGATCGGCGCGCTGATTGAGAGTGAGTCGCCGGACGTCGCGCACTTCACCAACACCTTCCCGCTGATTTCGCCTTCCGCCTACTACGCGTGCCGGAACGCTCGCGTGCCGGTCGTACAGTCGATCCACAACTACAGGCTGGTCTGCCCGGCCGCAATCCTCTGGAGAGACGGAGCGATCTGCGAGGAGTGCATCGATCACTCTCTTCTGCGAAGCGTCCAGCACGCCTGCTACCACGAGTCGCGACTCGCCAGCGCAGCACTCGCAACGGCGCTCGCCATCCACCGCCGCTGTGGGACCTACGCCAACCGCGTGGATCGCTACATCGCGCTCACTGAGTTTGCGCGCGCCAAGCTCGTCGCGGGAGGACTCCCGCAAGAGCAGATCTCCGTCAAACCCAACTTCATCGATCCGGATCCCGGAGTCCGCGA
>JAFDAW010000104.1 GCA_019313605.1 Deltaproteobacteria bacterium | reverse complement strand
ACGCGACGACGCAAGCGAATCTGCAAGATTCGCCAGCAAGGAGCGTGACCCCAGAATGGGGTGACGCGACGACGCAAGCGAATCTGCAAGATTCGCCAGCAAGGAGCGTGACCCCAGAATGGGGTGACGCGACAACGCAAGCGAATCCGAAGGATTCGCCAGCTCACCGAACTCCGCTGTCAACGCCTTGACGACGACGAACGTGCCGCCGATCCTGCGGTCATGCGGCTGGCCATCGCTCAGGTAAATCCCACAGTCGGCGATCTGGCCGGCAACCGCCGGCTCGTCGAAGAAGCCGCCGCCAAGGCGATCAGCGAGCGCGCAGATCTGGTGGCTCTTCCCGAGATGGTACTGACCGGCTACCCGCCGATGGATCTGCTCGAGCGAGATGGATTCGTTCGCGACCAGCTCGGCGAACTCGACGCGCTCCTGCCGATGTCTCGGAACATTTCGATCGTGCTGGGAGCGGTCGTTCCCCACCAGGAGAGCGGACGCGCGAAGCTTCACAACGCGGCCGTGCTACTCGCCGGCGGAGAGCGCCGCGCGGTGCGTGCAAAATCGCTGCTTCCCACCTACGACGTATTCGACGAGCGGCGCCACTTCGCACCCGCGACCCGGCGCGAGCCCGTGACACTGCGGGATGGCGGCCCACTCATCGGGCTGACGGTTTGCGAGGATGCCTGGGTCGACCGGATGGGTTACCGGACGGATCCCGTCGCAGAACTCGCGGGTGCGGGTTGTAGGGCAATCGTGAATCTGTCTGCGTCGCCCTGGCACGTATCGAAACCGGCCGAACGCAGGCAGGTGATCGGAGACCTGGCGCGAAAGAACGGCGTGCCGATCTGTTTCGTCAATCAGATCGGCGGAGACGACGAGCTGATCTTCGACGGGGGCTCGTTCATCGTAGACGCACTCGGGCGCGTACAGAAGAAACTCGCACTCTTCGAGTCCGCCTTCGAAGTCGTCGACCTGGACGGCGAATCGGCACCGCCGGAAGGGGCAGACCTCGGCGATCCGGACGCGGTTGCGCAACTCGAATCGGGGCTGGTCCTCGGAATTCGAGACTACTTTCGCAAGCAGGGGCTTCCGCCCGGCGCGGTGGTCGGCGTGTCGGGCGGAGTCGACTCCGCGGTGACCGCACACCTGGCCGTCGAAGCGCTCGGGCCGGATCGCGTGATCGGCATCGCGATGCCGGGACCCTTCTCATCAGATCACAGCCTCGAGGATGCCGAAGCACTCGGTCGCACACTCGGCATCGAGGTTCGGCGCGTGGACATCACGCCCATCTACGACGCTTACATGAGCAGCTTCCGACCTCTCATCGGGGAGCGAGATAGCTACGGAGTCGCGGGCCAGAACATCCAGTCGAGAATCCGCGGCGCCCTACTGATGGCAATCTCGAACGCGGAGGGGCGGCTCGTTCTTGCAACGGGAAACAAGAGCGAGCTGAGCATCGGCTACTGCACGCTCTACGGCGACACTGTAGGAGGTCTCGCGGTGCTGGGTGATGTCTACAAGCGCGATGTCTATGCGCTCGCCCAGCACGCAAACGCGACCGGCGAGCGAATCCCGCTGCGTACGATCGAGAAGCCTCCTTCCGCCGAGTTGGCTCCCGATCAGCTCGACAGCGACGATCTCCCCCCCTACGACGTACTCGACGCCATTCTCGAGTGCGCAATCGAAGGTGGGCTCAGCGCCGAAGGAATCACTCCGCCCGCAGGTGCAACCCCGCAGACGGTTCGCGACGTCGTCGACCGACTGAACCGCAACGAGTACAAACGCCGCCAGTCGCCGTTGGTTCTGCGGACGTCACCAAAGGCCTTCGGCTCCGGGCGCCGCCTGCCCATCGTTCACCGCTATCGCGTCTGAAGGAATTCGCGCAGCCCGTCGACCTCAGCCCTGAAGATGCGGGTGGTGACGAGCGCTTTGCTTTATTCGGATCCGGAAATCGCGCGGACGTTCTCGGCGCGGGCTCCGCGGGGACCTTCCTGGACGACGTACTCCACGACATCACCCTCGCCGAGTGAATCGTAATCACTCGGACCGAGGCCGGAGCGATGAAAGAAGACCTCGCGTCCGTCATCACCTCGAACGAAGCCGAAACCGCGTTCGCGCACCAGCTTCTTGATCTTTCCCTTGACCTTCGGGCCGGTCGGCGCCGCACTTTGCGCGCTGGCGCGACGACCGCGGCCTCCCTTTTTGGATCGGCCGCGTCCTCCCATGTTGAAGCGATCGCTCGAGACGAACTCTTCGCGAAAGAGCTTCACTGGAACCACGAGGTCTTGCATCTCGGAGGATTCGGGACTCAGGAGCACCTCTTCGTCACCCGCTTCGACCATCGTGTAACGGAGCCCCGTATTGCGATGGGTAACCAGAGATCCCGGTTCGACTTCCTCTAATGACAACATGGCAGGACCCCCTTGCCGCGGGCACACAATCGAAACGGGCCGGTTCGGGGATGACCCGGTTCGGCCCGGACGAAGCTGTTAGCGGGCGTCGGGCCGCTGCTCGCACTTTGGGTGGAGCCATCAGAAACCCAACGGAGGCGGGAGGTTAGGCGAATTTTTTTCCCGGGTCAAACTCGACTCGGGAAGCGCCGTCTCGGCTATCTTGAGGCTTGGAGGGAACGATGGGGCACGATCTCGCAACCATCCGGAGAGCCCGAGCGTGAAATCGCGAAGCACGCGCGCATTGCTGCTGAGCGCCTTGCTCGCGGGCGGATTTGCAGCCGCGGGCGCATTTGCCGCCCCACTGCGCGTCGGGACGAGCGGCGACTACGCGCCGTTCAGCCTCAAGGCCGATCCGAGCCGCCCCGACCTCGAGGGATTTGACATCGCGCTGGCACGAGCTTATGCGAAGGCGCGCAGACGCAGAATTGAATTCGTCACGTTCCACTGGCCCGATCTGAATCGCGGCCTACTCACGGGTCAATTCGATCTCGCGATGTCCGGAGTAACGGTCCGTCCGGAGCGCAGCGCGATTGGAAGATTCAGCGTCGCCGTCGTCGAAACGGGCGCGGTCATTGTCGCCCGACCCAAAGACCTCTTCCGAAAAATCGACGATCTGAATCATCAGCGGGTCAGAATTGGCGTAAACGCGGGAGGCCACCTCGAACACGTTGCCTATGCACACTTCCCGGCCGCAACCCTGGTGACGATTCCCGACAACGCGTTGGTCCTCTCCGCTCTGATGGATGGTGCGATACACGCAGCGGTTACCGACGACCTCGAAGCACCCAGCTGGGTCATCGGCAAAAAGGATCTGGCTCTCTTCGGACCGTTTACAGTGGACCGCAAGGCGATTCTGCTGCGCGCGGAGCACGCTGAACTCGCCGCCGATTTGAACAGTTGGCTGCTAGAAAGCGAGGCAGACGGCACGCTCGCGCGACTCCGCGAGGAGTACTTCAAAATACCGGATTCTCCGAAGCTCGCGTATCCGCTTCGAGCGCTGTTGGCGGCGATCGACGAACGCCTTGCGCTGATGCCATTCGTCGCAACCGCCAAACGAAGGGCTTCGCTACCGATCGTGATACCGACGCGCGAAGCTCTTGTGCTCGATGCAGCGGCCGAAAGCGTTCGGGACGCGGCCGAGCGCCAAGGCGTCGCGCCTCCAGCAGAAGACGCCGTCCGAAAGCTGTTCGTCGCTCTGATGGAAGCCGGCAAGGAAGTGCAGATCGCCGCACTCACCGATCCGTATTTTACTTCCCTCGAGATCCTGCCAAATCTGAAGGCTGAGCTACGACCGGCCTTGCTCAGGATTGGGGAGCGCATCGCTCAACTTCTGGTCGCGCTTCCCGCCGACCTGGACCGCGCACAAATCATCGAAGCTGCGAAGCTCGGACTCCGAAGCGCCGAGGTTTCCGACGCGGCGATGCTCACGATCGCCGAGGCGATCAGCGAACTCACCAAACCGCCGGCGCCGGAAGGCTAATTCTTCGCCAACTCCTCGTCGATCACGCGCGCAAAGGCCCCATAGGGCTGTGCGCCTGAAAGAAACCGGCCGTTGATGAAGAAGCTCGGCGTTCCCGACACGCCCAGTTCGCGCGCCTCCGCCAGATCGGCATCGACCTTCTTCCGGACCGACGAAGACGAGAAATCCTTCTTGTATTGATCGATGTCCAGGCCCATCTCATTCGCGTAGCGGAGGTAGGTCTCCTCGCTCAGATCCTTCGGTTTCGCGAAGATCCGATCGTGCATCTCCCAGAATTTACCCTGCCGATGCGCGGCCTCTGCGGCCTGGTGAGCCGCTCGGGCTTTGGAGTGCATCGAGAGCGGAAGGTGCTTGAAACTGAAGCGAACCTTGTCGCCGTATTCCTCGGCGACCTTTTCGAGCGTCGGGTTGACGCGAACGCAGAACGGACACTGGAAGTCGGCCCATTCGACGACGGTGATTTTCGCAGACTTGGAGCCGCGGATCGGACCATCGCCAACCTTGATGTCGTAGACCTTCCCGGGATCCGGTCGCCCCGGAGCAGAAGGCCGAGCTGCGGGCGCAGGCGCTACCGCTGCGGTCTTCAGTGCTTGATTGAGGCTGGCGACTTCAGAGGCCCCGCGGTCGATCGCCGTCGCGACCCAATAGGCGCCTCCCAGGATCGAAGCTCCCAGGAACAATGCCGCTGCAACCAGCGCGCCTCCGGATGAATTTCCCTGCATAGTTTTGTGCTCCTTCGCGACTGGGCTCGAGATTGCGGCTGTGGCCGGGCCGAACCATAACCCAGATTTGCAGCTGGATCGCCAGACGAGGCCGAATAGGCCTCGTCGCCGCAAATCGAATCCGAAGGATTCGTCAGCCAGACGAGGCCGATTAGGCCTTGTCGCCGCAAACCGAATCCGAAGGATTCGTCGGTCAGTAGTTCGTCGTTCGCGCCCGGTGCCGGGGATGGGCCTTCATTGCGGGAAGCTGCCCCCGCGTCCAGAGGGCCGTATCGAGTTGCCGAGCCGTCAGCTTGACTCCGGACTTGCGCATCAACGAGAGGCAGCACTCGACCGCGTGAACGGCGGCGGCCCGGATCTCTACCTCTTCCGGCGAGCCCGCCTCCAGCAGCGCCCCGGCATCGATGCGGCCCGCGAGTTCGGGGGCGTAGACCAACACTCCTTCGCGGCGGAGCACGTGAGGGACCAGGTTGTCGGCAAAGATCGTGAGCTGATCGAGGTCATCGAATGCCCCGTAGCCCTCCCCGTCGAATACCGCGGCGAGGTCGGCCGACGTCAACTGGGCGCGCTTGTAGAAGGGGACCTCGAAGTCCGCATAGCGTGAAACATCTCGATACAGGGGCATCTCGATCAGGAATTCCGCGAGACGCGCCGCAGAGCGGTCGGCGGCGGCGATCGGACCCGTCGGTTCTCCATCGAAACGCTTCAGCAGAAATTTGCCGAGCTCGTTCAACGCCCGCGAAAACAGCGACATCAATTCAGCGACTTCGGGAACAGCTGGGTCTTGACCCATCACCCGCGCACAATCACCAGCGGACATTGCCACTAGCCGGCCGGCATCCCAGGGACCTTCGCTTTCCCAATTTTCCCGGAGAGAAATCGCGATCGTGAAGTAACCCGAGTAGCCGGGGCGTTTGGTGAGATACGGGAAGTAACCAGAACCGAAATTGATCGCATCCAATGTGAGGATGTACGCGGCGGTATCCTCGGGCGTGCCTACGTAGTAATCAACCGGATCGAGTGGCATGGGAACCGAAACGAAATCCTCGGACCGCGCGAGTTTCTCGAGCGCATCGGCGTCGATCGAGACCGAGTGCGCGCGCTCCACGACGCGTGCCGCCGCACGCCGAATCTCTTCGAAGATTTCGGCGCTCATCTTTCGAAGCCCAACAACGTGATCGCACCCGGAAGAATTTCGAAGCGCGCAGGAAGCGCGCCCAGCGCCTCACCGTCGACGTCGATCCGCACCCGTCCATCCATTGCGCGAGCCTCAACCACCTTCCCTCGCCCGTGCAGGATTCGCGGATCGCCGAGATGAGAACCGCTGTAGAGAAGCGGGATCTTCCGAAGCAGCGAGAGCCGGGACATCGCGGGAACGATCACCCAGTCGAAATCTCCATCGTCGATGCACGCATTCGGAGCAATCTGCATCCCCCCGCCGAAACACGGCCCGTTGGCGATCACAGCGACGGCGAGTCCACCTTCGAAGACACACTTGCCATCCACAGAAATCGACACGGGCTCACCCCGATAGCGAGCCACACCCCGAAGCGCGCCGAGCAGATAGGACAATCTCCCGGCGAGCACCTTGCCAGTTCGATTGACCGATTCCGCGACGTCACCACTGAGCCCCAGGCTCGCAATGTTCGCGAAATAACTCTTGACTGCTTCTCGACCATCGCAACGGTAGGTGGCTCGACCCGCGTCGACCCGGAGGGTTTCCCCACCCGCGCTTCGATCGCTCGCAGTATCGAGGTCGCGGGGCCCACCGAGCCCGCGCGCAAAATCCCCGGCCGTGCCGACGGGGAGCAGTCCGACCGTCGCGTAATCACCCAGGCCCGCGGACAGCAGTCCCGTGACGACTTCGCTCAGCGTGCCGTCGCCTCCCGCGACGATGACCCGCTCGACTCCCGAGCGCACGCCCTCGCGAGCGATGCGCTCGGCGTCGCGAGGAGCACGGGTGCACTCGATGTCGAGTGGACCCAGTGCGTGTCGCAGCTTCGCTTCGAGCGACTTCAACCGGTGCGCCGTTGCGCGATTTCGGCTCTCCGGATTGACGATCACGAGCGTGCGCACAGCCATGCGCAGAGGTTAGGTGATCTTCTTCATGCGCCCTGACGCAAGAGGTTCAACGCCGAGCCCGCCTTGAACCAGGCGATTTGATCTTCGTTCATGGTGTGACGGGTCGAAGCGACGTCCTCCGATCCATCCTCGTGGTGAAAGACTGCCCGCACGGTGCTGCCCGGCGCCAGATCAGCGAGACCCAGAATGCTCACGCGATCGGTTTCGCGCACCTTCTTGTAATCCTCGAGGTTTTCGAAGTGGAGCGGGAGAACACCCTGCTTCTTGAGATTGGACTCGTGGATGCGCGCAAAACTTCTGACGATCACCGCCGCACAACCCAGCAGGCGCGGCGACATCGCCGCGTGTTCCCGGCTCGAACCCTCGCCGTAGTTTTCGTCACCGACCGCAACCCAGCGCAGCCCCTCGGCCTTGTAGTGCCGCGCGACTGCCGCAAATCCGACACCGCGCTCTCCCGAGAGCAGATCGAGCCCCTTTCCGGTTTCCTCCGTAAAGGCGTTTACGGCACCGATGAACATGTTGTCGCTGATGTTGTCGAGATGGCCGCGAAATCGCAGCCAGACACCCGCCGGGGAGATGTGATCCGTGGTGCATTTACCCGCGGCTTTGATCAGCAGGGGGAGGTTTTCGTAGTCTCGACCATCCCAGGCCGAGAATGGCTCCAGGATCTGCAAGCGCTCGCTCTCCCGCGAGACCGTCACCCCGACGCTCGACCTCTCGTCGGGCGGCTCCACATAACCGGCTCGGCTCGCCACGAAGCCCTGGCTCGGCACTTCCGGCGCGGGCGCGGGCGGATCGAGAACGAAGCGCGTCCCGTCGTCGGCCTCGATTTCATCGGTGGCCGGATTGAACGACAGCCGACCCGCCAGCGCGTACGCGATCACGATCTCGGGGCTCGCGATGAATGAGAGCGTCTCCGCTCGACCGTCGTTGCGCCGACGAAAGTTGCGGTTGTAGGAGCTGATGATCGAATTCGCTTCGCCTTCCGGAACATCGTCGCGCTTCCACTGCCCGATACACGGGCCGCACGCGTTGGCGAGCACGGTTCCGCCGATGGCCTCGAGATCCGCGAGCTGACCATCCCGCTCGATCGTCAGATGCACCTGCTCGGAACCCGGCGTCACCCAGAGCGTCGACTTCGAGCGCGCACCGTGTCGCGCGGCCTGGCGCGCAAGATCGGCCGCGCGCTCGAGATCTTCATAAGATGAATTCGTGCAGCTTCCGATCAGCGCAGAGGAAAGCTTTTCCGGATAGCCGTGCTCGGCCACATCCGCCGCCATCCGGGAGGTGGGCCTGGCGAGGTCGGGCGTGTGGGGCCCCACGATGTGCGGCTCGAGGGTCGAGAGATCGATCTCGACGATCTCGTCGAAGAAAGCAGTGGGATCCTTCGCGACTTCGGGGTCCGCACGCAACAGCTCTGCGCGTTCATTGGCCAGATCGGCCAATTCCTCGCGACCGGTCGCCTTGAAGTACGTCGCCATTCGCTCGTCGTAGGGAAAGATCGAGGTCGTCGCGCCGAGTTCGGCGCCCATGTTCGTAATCGTCCCCTTGCCCGTGCAACTGATCGACGCGGTCCCCGGGCCGAAGTATTCGATCACCCGATTGGTCCCACCCTTCACCGTCAGCGTTTCGCAGACCTTGAGGATTACGTCCTTGGGAGACGACCAGCCGGAGAGTTGCCCCGTGAGGTGGACACCGACGAGGTTCGGATAGAGGACCTCCCAGGGAAAACCGGCCATCACGTCGACGGCATCGGCTCCGCCGACCCCACACGCGAACATCCCCAACCCGCCCGCATTGGGCGTATGGGAATCCGTGCCAATCATCATTCCGCCCGGGAACGCGTAGTTCTCGAGTACCACCTGGTGGATGATGCCCGCGCCGGGCCCCCAGAAACCGACCCCATAACGCGCCGAACTGCTGCGGAGAAAATCGTAGACTTCGCGATTGACGTCGTTCGCAAGCGCGAGATCGCCCGCCGCACCGACGTGCGCTTGAATCAGGTGATCGCAGTGTACGGTGGTCGGAACTGCCGTCGTATCCTTACCGGCCAGCATGAATTGCAAGAGCGCCATCTGAGCGGTTGCATCCTGCATCGCCACGCGATCCGGGCGCGTGGCGACATAACTCGTACCGGGCGCCAACTCTTCCGTCTCGGGGTCGGCGAGGTGCCCGAGGAACACTTTTTCCGCGTAGGTGAGCGGGCGGTCCAGACGGC
>JAFDAW010000352.1 GCA_019313605.1 Deltaproteobacteria bacterium | reverse complement strand
CCCGAATTCTCCGATTCATTTTTCGCATTGGTAAGCGACGAGCTTCGCCGCATGGAGCGCCTGCTCGATGTGATCATCGAATACGCTCGGCCCGACGGAGAAACCGCCGATCATCGACCCGCCAATGTCTCTAGCGCGATCGATGTCAATCTCGCGTTGCTCGATCACCGGGCCCGCAAGCGCGAGGTGCAGCTCGAATCGAAGATCCCCGACGATCTGCCCGCGGTTGCGCTCAGTGAAGACCGCCTGAGGCAGGTGCTGCTCAATCTTCTGCTCAACGCGATCGACGTGACCTTCCCGGGCGGTCGGGTCGTGCTGAGCGCAAAACGCGTAGGAGAATCCGTGGACATCATCGTTTCGGATGAGGGGCCGGGCGTTCCGGACGAGTTGCGGTCGGAGATCTTCAAGCCCTTCTTTTCTACGCGCAGCGACAATCCTGGGGGATTGGGGTTGGCGATCACGCGACAGATCATTCGGGATGCGGGCGGAGAGATCCGCGTGGGCGATCGGGATGCGGGCGGAGCGGAGTTCGCGGTGCGGCTGGCCGCGTCCGAATACCAGCCGACCTCTTCGAGCGAGGGCGACCAATGAGCGACCAACCGCCCGGCGAGGTGCAACACGGATTCCACGTGATCGTCACCAAGGAGCGATTCACACTCCCGAGTGGGCGCGTGCTCGAACTCGACATCGTCAAGCACCCGGGCGCATCCGCAATCGTGCCCTTCATCTCGGACACCGATGTGCTGCTGATCCGGCAGTACCGGCACGCAACCCGGGACACGATTCTCGAAGTTCCCGCCGGCAAGATCGACCCGGGCGAAACTCCGTACACGACAGCCGATCGCGAGCTCCAGGAAGAGGTCGGCCAGAAGGCCGGGCGCATCGAAGAACTCGGTTGGATCTGGACGACGCCGGGTTTTGCCGATGAAAAAATCTACCTCTACGCGGGCTTCGATCTCGAGCCCGTCGACTCGCGGCCAGAAGACGACGAGATCATCGAGCCATTCCGGATTTCGCTCGAAGAAGCACTCGAGCTGATCTGGAGTGGCGAACTCACCGACGCAAAGAGCGCCTTGACGCTGATCCACGCCGCGCGGCGCCTCGGAAAGCTGGCGTGAAACTCGGCGTTGCGTTCGGCTGGTACGCCCACCCCTGGGAGACACTCGTAGAGCTGGTCGAAACCGCGGAGGCACTCGGCTACGCGGCCGCGTTCGTCGACGGCGACGTCTCGATGCTCGGCGGAACGCGCAAGACCGACGTACTCGACGGTTGGACGCTGACGACCGCATTGCTCGCGCGAACCCAGCAGATCCAGATCGGTTCGATGCGCCTGGTCCACCACTGGAACGCCGCGCGCCTCGCGCAAGCTACCGCCAGCGCCGAGCGGATCGCGCCCGGCCGCCTGCGATTCTTGATCTCGATTGGCGACCGCCCGCACGACGAGCGCTTCGGCCTGCAGCGGCCGAGCGCGGGCGAGCGGGTGCTCTGGCTCGACGAGATGTTGACCTCTATGCGCGGCCTTTGGCGGGGCGAATCCGTCAGCATGAGCGGGCGCTACGTCACGCTCGATGGTGCGCGCATCCAGCCCACGCCACCCGGCGGGCGCATCCCGATTTCGATCGCAGGGCGGCGCCCGAAGGTGCTCGAACTCGTCGCCGCCCACGCAGACAGCTGGGAAATCAACCTCCCGCCACTGCCCGATCGCGTCGCCAAAGCCAGCGAAATTCTTGAGCGCGCCTGCCGGCAGCGCGGACGCAATCCGTCGGAGATCGAGCGGTCGATGTGGATCTTTACGCGAATACAGGGGTCGGACGATCGGGCCGGTGCGATCGCCGAGTACCGCCGCCTGAACCCGTGGTTCGGTTCACTGACCGATGACGAGTGCGCGGCCGCGACGGTCGTGGGCAGCGCCGAGCGCTGCCGGGCGCGTCTGGCGGAACTCAGCGACGAACTGGAACTCGACTTTCCAGTCATCGACCTCTCGGGCCTCGATGCCGCGGCCAGCCGCGCCACCCTGGAGGGGATGGCTCCCGAAAAGTCGCGTTGACGCGCGCAGTTGGACTTCTTAGGCTATAGGGCGAGGAGACTCTGAATAGTGTACGGACGCGGCCAACAACCCGGCATGCGAATCGGTCCGCCGATCACGCCGCCGGTCATCAAGCAGATCATGATCGCCAACGCGGTGGTATTCCTGATCCAACAGGTCGCCCATGAGGTGACGTTTTACGGAGCCCTGGTACCCCAGAATTTCTGGCAGCTCGGCTACCTCTGGCAGCCGTTCAGCTACATGTGGCTCCACGCGAGCTTCGGCCACATCGCGATGAACATGTTCATGCTCTGGATGTTCGGTTCGCAGCTCGCGCTGGCCTGGGGACCCAAGCGCTTCCTGCGCTTCTATCTGATCTGCGGCGTGGGAGCCGGCCTGATCATCGCGACCTACCCCTATTTGATGATGCAACTCAATCCGCACGGTTTGGTCGCCTACACCCTTGGCGCGTCGGGTGCCGTATACG
>JAFDAW010000351.1 GCA_019313605.1 Deltaproteobacteria bacterium | reverse complement strand
GGGTCTCGGGGATTTGCGCGACGAGGTCTTCGAGTGCGTCCCAGGCGCCGGTGGCGTGCTCGGCCGAAACGGCCCGCGTATGTTCGAATCCGAGAGCGTGGAACTCGCCGACGCGCACCTGGTGTTGCGGGCGGTCGATCTTGTTGACCGCGAGCATCACGGGCTTCGAGGTCTGGCGCAGGGTTTGCGCGACCGTCTCGTCTTCGGGCAGCAGACCGGATTTTCCGTCCACCAGGAAGAGCACCGCGTCCGCCTCGGAGATCGCCGACTGGGCTTGATGCTGGACCGCGCCATACAGACCCTCGTCGGCTTCTCCGTCCAGTCCCGCGGTGTCGACGATCAACACGCGGCGCTTGCCGACTTCGATTTCGGTTGCGATCCGATCCCGGGTGATGCCCGGTACATCTTCGACGAGCGCCCGGCGCGAACCCGCATAGCGATTGAAGAGCGTCGACTTCCCGACGTTCGGGCGGCCGACGATGGCAACGATCGGAATGTTGGAGGTCGGCGACATGGGGGTCTCGATTTGTGCTGGCTGGATTTTGAGGATGGGCGTGAACTCTGCACGCAGGGTATCGCGGTCGCCCGGGGCATCAATCGCCCGGGAGCGGATTGGCTTGACACGGACTGGCGCGCCCCTTTAGGCTCGCCCCGGCTCGGGCCTGGGAACCGGCCGCAGCGACGCTCTCGGGTTGCCGCCGGGATCCGATTCCGATGGTTCGAATTTTGGCGAGATTGGGGGGTTGATGAGATCGCGAGGCCGTGTGCGGGTTCGCCACTCGACCCGCGCGCCGGTGGCCTCGCTGCTCGTATTCGCCAGTTTGGCCCTTCCGCTTCTCGCCCCGACGCCGGCTTCTGCAAGCCCTGAAACCCTGAAACGTTCGGCGGGCAACATCCTCTTTGCGCCCTTCGACATCGCCGCGTCGCCGTTCACCGCCGGCAAGGCGCTCTACACGAACCTGCAGGAATCCGACGATCCTCGCTGGATGAAGATCGTCTTCCCGATTCCGGGCTACGTGTGGATCCTGGGTGTGCAGATCGGCGGCGGCGCCCTCCGCGAAGTCGCGGGGCTGTTGGAACTGGTGCCCGGCCTGGGGTTGCTGTTCTTCGACGCCGACCTCGATCCGCTCTTCGATCCCGCAGAGCGGAACGAGGCGTTGGTGGATCTCGAAACTCCTCCGCTGAGGATCAAGTTCGGCGTGAACTACGTCGCGTCGCCCTCCCCTGCGAGTCGCTCAGCGAATTCGCCAGATTGATTCAGCTGATTTGAGGCGATCGTTTACGGCTGCCCGCCGTCGCTCATGAACGACTCGACGGCATCGAGGATCAGCTGGGCCTCGTCGGGCTTCTGCCAGCGCACATCCTCACCCTTGCGCAACCAGGTGCGCTGTCGGCGCGCAAAGCGTCGGGTGTCGCGGCGCATGACTTCGAGTGCGTTGGCGAGTGTGTCTGCGCCATCGACGACGGGCGTCATGTGGCGATACCCGATCGCGCGCATCGGGCGAAGCTCTGGCCCGTAGCCTCGCTCGCGTAGCGCCCTCGCTTCGCGCAGCAGTCCGCCGTCGATCATCTCGCCGCAGCGGCGGTCGATTCGCTCGATCAGCGCCTCGCGCCCCGGGTCGAGTGCGAGGTGCAACGTTCGATAGGGTCGGTCGCCAAAAGCGTGCTGGGCGCGCAGGCTCGAAACTGGCTCGCCGATGCGGCCGGCGATTTCCAGCGCTCGGATGATGCGCCGGACGTCGTTCGGGTGGATGCTGTCCGCAGCCTCGGGGTCGATCTTTTCGAGGCGTCGGTGCAGCCGCAGGGGATCGCCCTCTTCGACCGCGGCGCGGTTTTGCTCGTTGAGTTTGGCGCGCAGTTCGGGGTCGGCTTCGCCGGTTTCGAGCAAGCCTTCGAGAAAAGCTCGAATGTAGAGACCCGTACCCCCTGTCAATACAACGATTTTATCTCTCGCGTGGATTTCGGCAGCGGCCTTTCGCGCCTCTTCCGCGTAGCGGCCCGCGCTGTAGGGGACGTCGGGTGTCACCACATCGAGCAGGTGGTGGGGGACTTGCGCGCGCTGTTCGAGCGAGGGCTTGGCGGTGCCGACATCCATGTAACGAAAGACCTGCATCGAGTCGGCGTTGACGATCTCGCCGCCAAAGCGCTGGGCGATCTCGATCGCGAGTGTCGTCTTGCCCGAGGCCGTCGGCCCGGTCACCACCACCACCGGCGGCTTCTGTGTCTGCTCTTCGCGATCCATCCCCCGAGCCTATCCGCCTTCCTCGTTCTCTGCCGCGTTTGCGATCAGATCAGCGGCGGGAGAAGCGGCGCTCGATTTCGGCGAACTCGCCGGGGTCAGCCCCGGTCGAAGCGGTGTTGGGTGCTGGGGTCAGCCCCGGTCGAAGCGGTGTTCGGTCCTGGGGTCAGCGGCGGGAGAAGCGGCGCTCGATTTCGGCGAGTTCGCTGGGGTCAGCCCCGGTCGAAGCGGTGTTCGGTCCTGGGGTCAGCGGCGGGAGAAGCGGCGCTCGATTTCGGCGAGTTCG
>JAFDAW010000350.1 GCA_019313605.1 Deltaproteobacteria bacterium | reverse complement strand
AAGTTGCGTCACATTGATCAATCCATAGTGTGATTTGACTCACCGTTGACGCAATTCGCGGCTCCCCGCCTGCAGCGACGCGCGAACAGCCCGCTAGGCCCATTTCGCACACCCCACTAGTGGCTTCTGAACCATCTAACTCCGAACATCCCGAGGCGATTCAACACCGCGCACATCCAACCAATTCTGGCCGGATGGGACATTTTGCTACAGAGCTACTGCATCCCACCTAGCGAAACCCGCGATCCCTGGGCGTGGGGGGCTGGGGTAATGTCGAAACTCGATGGAGCGCACTTCCGAACAGGTTCGGAAACGGCGCGCCTGGCACCGGAACGAGCGAGTTCGATCGCTGAACCCTGGGAGTCCCCTATGCGAATCATCACCACCATCGCGTACCTCGCGGTGCTTCTGCTCGCCGCCTCTTGCACCGAGAACGAGTCTGCCGAGCGGCCCTCCGCATCTTCCGCGAAGCGGGCAGTCAAGACTTCCGACACGCCGCAGATCGTCGGAAGCTGGGTCATCGACAAGGCGGCCCAGAGGGAAGAGATCGCGCGAATCTCGCCGAGCGAACTGGAGGACTTCGACGAAGCGTTCCAAGAGAACTTCTCGTCGATCCGCGAGACCTTCCACCGCGACGGCCGCTACGAGGTCACGAACCCGTTAGGCGGCCCATTCGACGATCACTGGGAACTCGTGTCAGAAGACGCAACGACCCTCACGGTCCGATCCTCGGGCCACTCGTGGGTTGCACGCCGAGCGGCCATCGGCGCGAATACGCACGAGCGCTCCACCTCAGAGCTCACGTACACGTTCAGCGACCCAGACCACATGGTCGTGACCACCCGATTCCCCCTATTCGGTGAAGAGAAGGACGTCTCCTACTTCTTCGTTCGGGACGAGTGAGCGCGCTCAAACCTGAGATCCGCCAAACGTACGGGACGTTCAGTACTTGGCGGGGTTGTGCACGGTTCCATGGCAAGCGAGGAAACACTGGCCGTGGTTGGAGCCCAGGTCCTCGAACATCGGCTGTCGGCCACCCGGAACCGGGTCGACGATGCTGATGTCGAAGTTGATCAGGTGCGAATTATTGGTCGCATTGCCCTGGGTGGCGCTGATTCCGTGGGGATCGTGGCAAACCGAACAGGTCGTATCTTCTTCTACAACGTGCCTGTTGTGAATTCCGGTTGGACCGTCGGAGAGGATCACGTCTCGATCGTGACACTTGTAGCAGAGCGCGTATGCCTGATAACTCTCGATCGTGCCATCCGCAACACTATACGGCTGTTCGAGCAGGAACGGCCAGTTGGATCCGTGCGGCCCGCGGACACCAAAACCTGGTGACCCCGAGGTCCCGGAATGGCAGTCGCTGCAATAGATGAGCGACGTCTCTCGCAGCGGGTAGATCAAGCTGGGGACGTCGGGGTTCTGCCCTTGATCTTCAACGGGGTGATAGGACGGATTCCTGACGTCCATCTTGAGACGGATATTCGGTTGCAGGATCTGCCTCTCGACGTAGGGCGGCGGGACGTCTGGCCCATCTGCATGGCAGCGGAAGCAGACTTCGTATTCGTAACGCGCAGTCTCGATCGGCGTCCCCGAAGCACTGACTCCCGAAACTCCCGTCAGTGACGCCGGTATATTGGGAGCTGAAGCCTTTCCGCTGAAAGCCGCGTGAGGATTATGGCAGTCCTGGCACTCCACGTGCCGCGGCATCGCCAAGGGAATCTCCTTCGCGACGTGAATACCGGACGACTGCTCGATGGGATGACGAAAGCTCTTGCGAAATTCGGATGAAACATCCGCTTTCGCGGTGCTTCCGTCGTGGCACGAGAGGCAATTGTCCTCCTCTCTCGGAAAGACCAGAAGTGACTCTGGAATGGCTGCGCCGTGAGAGGTGTGGCAGCTCGCGCACCCGTTGGCCGAGACCGAAGTCTCGTTCGAATACGGCCACGGATTCGCTCCCGACCCATCCCATCCGGCCGGTGAGGTGGCGTGAGCCGATTGCGTCCAACCCTCCTTGTCGTGGCACGCGATGCAGAGTTCTGAATACGCGTTATCCATCGCGAGAAAATTCGGAAAATTGGAAATGTGCGGATCGTGACAGCTCGTGCATTGCATCTCGTTATTCGCATCGAGCAGGATCTCTCTGGGCAAGAGCATCGGATCCACCAACTCGCGGTCCTCAAGGGCCAGACCAGAATCGTAGACGAAGGAAATCGGGTGATCGTCGGAGAGATCCGAAGTGAGATTCGCCCGCTGCGAAAGGTCAAACGGCCCGATGCCCCGGCCGCCGGGATTCGCGGGGTTCGGCACGGATGCCCTCGCGATGGTGCCGTCGTGGCAGCTCAGGCAGACCTTCGATGCGCCCGTGGGTTGACCGACGTTCGCCTCCAGGGTGGGACTCCAATAAGGCGTATAGAGAATGGAGGATTGCGTCTGGCTCCACACGGGCGTCATGGACGCGAGAGTGTGAGGCGTGTGACAAAAGAAGCAGATTTGATCCATGCCATCGGACGACGCACCGCG
>JAFDAW010000349.1 GCA_019313605.1 Deltaproteobacteria bacterium | reverse complement strand
GTCCACGACCACAAAGATCAGAGCTACCGCCAACAGTCCAATGATCGCGAAGTCGAGCTTGCGACCCGTCGAATGTCGGACAGACTCAGCCGGATCTACATCTGTTTCGCGCTTGATCCCCTCCGGCGTCAGCTCGAACGCCCAGGCAACGATCAATGCGAGCGGAAAGCCGAGGATTACCAGAGTGGTGAATGCCTGCATCACCCATTCCGGCGTTTTGAAGGTAGGCAGGATGACCGAGGCCACTTCGATGAGCAGCCAGGCCACGATCCCGTAAGCCACGCCTACCCGAAAGACATTCCGCCGTTTGAGTTCCGTCATCAGTGCCATCTGGGCCGCCCCGGCTGATCCAGACCGTTGGGGGCCTATTCTACCCAGATTCGAGTGGGATGGCGCAAACGTGTGTTTGAAGCCATTTGGGCCTCCCCAGTGCGAGGGTCCTTCTCCACGCTCCCGTGTTGCTTAATAGAATGCCCGTTATCGGACATTTCCGAAAACGCAGCTTCAATTGCCTATCCTCGTGCCTTCGTCAAGAAGGGTTGCGCTGGCCTGGACCAATCGGCGATCGTTCCCCGGCGCGTCGGTGGAATCAACGCATCGGCTCTGCCCTTATCCCATGAGCCCGTCCAACTTCAGACTCCTCGCGTTCGAGACGACACCCATCGGTGATCTGTGTCTGCGCCGTCGCGAACTGCTCGCGAGCCCCGGCACGATCATCACCGAAATCACGCTCGATCAAGAGCTGTTGATGAGCAGCTACAACACGGCTTCCGAGCGCGCTCTCGCCACCGAAGCACTCGAAAGACATGCGGGTAGCGAATTGTCGGTTCTGGTCGGCGGGCTCGGGCTCGGCTACACGGCGAGCGAGGCATTGAAGTCATCGCGCGTGCATCGCGTCGAGGTGGTCGAGTTGCTCCCGGAAGTCGTCGGCTTCATGCGCGGTGGGCTGGTTCCGTTGTCGGCCGAGTTGGCCGCAGAGCCGCGCTTCGGTGTTCGCGAGGGAGACGTCTTTGCGCTGCTCAACGAGCCGGCGAATGAACACTGGGACATCGTTCTCATCGATGTCGACCACTCGCCGCAAGAGCGGCTCGACCTTCGCGAGCCCGACCCGCAACACGAAACCGCCAACGAGGCGTTCTACTCGGAACCCGGTCTCGCGCGCGCCAAGCAGCACCTGGCACCGGGTGGGATCCTGGCCGTCTGGTCGTACGTGGAGAGTTCGCCGTTCGTCGAAGCGTTGCGCGCGACATTCACCAACGTCGAGGCG
The DNA here is from genome assembly GCA_019313605.1 of Deltaproteobacteria bacterium. Lineage (GTDB taxonomy): Bacteria > Myxococcota_A > UBA9160 > UBA9160 > SMWR01 > JACZVU01. The sequence continues at coordinate 1,260 of JAFDAW010000349.1, read as the reverse complement.
ATACCGGTCACCTACGAGAACGACCTCGTCGACGAAGAACTGACAGATTGGTTGTTCGTCGCGCGCGACTAATGCGGCTCGCCGAAGCGCCGTCGATCAGTCGCCAACGGGAGCCGTTTCCAACATCCTGAAGCGATGCACCCACACGAGGTGCTCGGGATCCCATAGGGATGGCGGCTAGCCTGAGTTCGGGCTTGGTGGCGGAGATCGCTCGGAAATCGGGGGCGATTCGGTCGGTTTGGCCGCATTTGGCCGCGTTTTCAAGAGCGACAACTCACCGAAACCATTTGGTTTCAGTCACTTAGCGACCGACGCCGTACGGGTTAAAAGCCCGGTGCTCTACCAACTGAGCTAACGGCCCTGCGGGAGTACATTAGCGAAGTTGGAGCAGGGGGTTAGAGGGTGTTTACCCACCTCGTCACGCCCCGGTCTGAAGCCCAATCGGGGTCGCTTCGGGGTCGCTTGTGGCTCCCACTTGGGCCAGCAAGTCCGGCCATACGTCTCCTGAATCCCGCTCCGGAGTGAACTGCCGACCCGCCGCGTCCTCCATCCATTTTCCGCCTGAGCGACGTCCCGCTCGCGCATTCGCGGCTTTTCCTCTGGACTCATCGCCGGCAATCGCGCGCGTACCGGTTCATATTTGGTCATCAATGTTTTCGCTTCTCCCTCCGTCAGGCGATCGAATCCGAAAACCAAGGTGATTGATTCGCTCCTCAAGTTCTTTCCGATTCGACCACAGCGGCCTGTTAAACAATACGGAGTCGTTTTGGTGTCATTCCAACGCAATTCCCCCTGCTTCCCGAAGATAACGTAGGTTCGCGTTCCCGCGGCGAGTTGGATCGGATCGAAAACAACGCGTTTGACTCGACCTGGAATTCCCAGATTGCCAATCGCTAGCTGGTAGTTACCCGGCTGAATCCGAAACTCCGCGAAGCGCCCAATACGCAACCTCGCGAGCTTCTCCTCATCGAGTGAGACCAGCAGGGCTAATGTACCCAGGGAGAATTCCCTCTCCCTCAACACCACCAGCTCTGCGCTCGGTGAATCACCGGAAACCAGTGCCGAGTGCGCGTAGATCCGAGAGGCGCAGCCCCCCGCCCCTAAGCAGAGTCCCATGAGGATGATCAATAAAACGAGCATTGCAAACGCTCAGCCAACGAAATTTCACGCGCGCTCGCCTGAACCGCGTGTACGAGTACCTGTTCCTGATTGGCGATTCAAATCAGCGCACTATCTGCAGTGGTTCCCTGCCACATTGGC
>JAFDAW010000348.1 GCA_019313605.1 Deltaproteobacteria bacterium | reverse complement strand
CTCGGACAGATCCTCTCCTTCGAGCAATCGCGGCAGCGACATTCCGCGCTTTCGCAACTCGCGATCCAGGATCTCTCGACCGAGTTCGCGGCTCCGCTCGCGCTCCGTGGCGCGGATCGAATGCCGAATCCGACCTCGAGCGCGCCCCGAAACGACGAACTCCAACCAATCTTTTCGCGGGTACTGGGCGGGGCTCGTGATCACCTCGACGGTGTCGCCATTCACCAGTCGATGACGTAGCGGCACCATCTTCCCATTCACGCGGGCGCCCGCGCAATGAGAGCCTACCTCGCTATGGATCGCATAGGCAAAATCAAGTGGCGTCGCGCCCTTTGGCAGGTTGATGACATCCCCTTTCGGAGAAAAGACGAATACCTCGTCGGGGAAGAGATCGACCTTGACGGTATCGATAAACTCGTGTGGATCAGCGACGTCCCGCTGCCACTCGAGCAACTGCCGCAACCAGGCGAACTTGGCGTCGTCCGGATCGCCCGCATGCCCCTCCTTGTATTTCCAATGGGCGGCGATCCCGAACTCTGCATTTCGATGCATTTCTTCCGTTCGGATCTGCACTTCCATCCGCTCGCCATAGGGTCCGATCATGGTCGTGTGTAGGCTCTGATATCCGTTGGGCTTGGGCAGTGCGACATAATCCTTGAAACGCCCGGGAACCGGCCGCCAGATCGCGTGAACGATCCCGAGCGTCGCGTAGACATTCTCAGCGGCGTCATCCGTGATGATCCGAAACGCAATCACATCGTATATTTCGTCGAAACTAAGCGCCTGACTCTCCATCTTCGCGTGTATCGAAGACAGCTCCTTCAGCCGGCCCGTGATGGTCGCATCGATTCCAGCGCCCTGGAGACGATCCGAAAGCACACCGATCACTTCTTCGATGTATGCCTCACGAGCCTCGCGTTGCGGATGCAGGCGCCTTTCGAGCTCGGTTACGGCATCGGGATAAAGCGCGCGAAACGCCAGAGCCTCGAGCTCCTGCTTCATCCAGTGGATGCCAAGCCGGTGCGCGAGCGGTGCGTAGATGTCGAGCGTTTCATGCGCGATGCGTCCGCGCGCATCGTCGGACATGAAGTCGAGCGTCCGCATGTTATGCAATCGATCGGCGAGCTTGATGACCAGAATGCGGATGTCCTTGGACATCGCGACCAGCATCTTCCGGAAATTCTCGGCCTGGCGCTCGCGCGCGGAGGTGAACTCGATCTTGGCGATCTTCGTGAGGCCGTCGACCACGAAGGCGACTTCTTCACCGAACAGACGTTCGATCTCCTCGATGGTCGTGAGCGTGTCTTCGACCGCGTCGTGGAGCAAGCCGGCCGCCACCGTGACGTCGTCCATTCTCATCTCGACCAGGACGCCCGCGACCTCGAGCGGGTGGACGAGATAGGGCTCTCCGGAAAGCCGCTCCTGGCCTTCGTGCACCTTGGCGCTGAACACGTAGGCGCGCTGAAGGAGCGCGAGATCGCACGAGGAGTTGTACTCCAGGATGCGGTCAGCGATGTCGTTGAACCGGAGCATCCGCCGCGAGATTCCCCTTAAAGATCAGGTGCTTGGGCAAAAATAACCAACTGCACCCCGGGCGTCCATCAAACTCGGAGGCGTCCCTGAAACCAAGGCTCGTCCTTCAAGCTGGGGAGACGCGCGGGGCTCGAAACTTCTTTTCGGCCAGCGCGGGCGAGAACCTTTCCCGCAACGCACCGGCCGACCCATCGCGCTCGGCGCGAATAATTTCCAGCAGGTTCGCCACACAAGAGTCCAGCTCGTCGTTGGTTACCGCGTAATCGAAATCGCGGATCGCTTCCAGTTCGTGGCTTGCCACGTCGAGCCGTCGGCGGATCTCGTCCTGCGAATCCGTGCCGCGCCCCTGCAGCCGACGTTCGAGTTCCTGCATCGATGGCGGCAGCAGGAAGATCAATCGAGCATCGGGGCGACGTGCACGCACTTGCCGGGCTCCCTGAACCTCGATCTCGAGCAGCACGTCGCGGCCACCGGCGAGCCCGCGATCGATCGCCTCCCAGCTGGTGCCGTAGAGATGCGCGTTGTACTCAGCCCACTCCAGAAACGCTTCCTCGGCCACCAGGCGGCGAAACTCCGGCTCGTCGACAAAGCAATAATCCCGACCATCGACCTCGCCGTCGCGTTTCCGACGTGTCGTGTGCGAAATCGAAAACGAAATCCGATCCTCTTGCTCCACCACCATCCGACAGACCGTGGTCTTCCCGGTTCCCGAGGGTGCGGCCACCACGAAGGGGATCCCCTGCCCGGTCCCGTTCTCGCTCACTCCTCGCTCCCGAGCGGTCCTTCGTGGACAAAGCGCGCCGCGACGGTGTCTGGGTTGATGGCCGAGAGAATCACGTGGTCACTATCCGTGATGATGATCGATCGGGTGCGCCGACCCTGGGTGGCGTCGACGAGCTTGTTGCGGCTGGAAGCCTCCTCGCGCAGCCGCTTCATCGGTGCCGATTGCGGAGAGACGATCGACACCACCCGGGCTGCGACCACGAAATTGCCGTAGCCGATATTGAGC
>JAFDAW010000347.1 GCA_019313605.1 Deltaproteobacteria bacterium | reverse complement strand
ACCGACTGTTTCCGGATCGGGAGGCGGTCTCGGGGTGGCTCGAAGCGTGTTATTTCGGTCGGATTCCGACGCGAGCGATCGACGTGTGTCGGGTGCATCGGGCGAAGTACGCGATCTAGTCCCTGCAATCTCGCTGAAATGGCCTTCATGCAAATGGTTTCGGTTCGCTTGGACCCATTTTTTGGTCCACGTCTCACGAGTTGGGGATCAAGGGGCCTCAGCAGCCGCATCTCAAGCCGTTTTCTGCGAGGATGGTTGGGCGAGTGACCGGGGCGAAAGGTGCCTCACCCCGTGTCGCGGAGATTTCCAGACCCGGCACCACCGCGCGAGGACGACGTGTTCCGCACTGTGATTCTCTGCCTCCTGCTGGCAGCCTCCACCGCGTGGGTCTATTCGGATTCGCTGCGCTTCGACTTCGTCAGCTACGACGACCCCGATTACGTGTTGGACAATTCGTCCGTCGCGCAGGGAATTTCGCGCGGTGGGTTGCGCTACGCGCTGCTCTCGACCGATATGGGCAACTGGCAACCCCTCAATTGGTTGTCGTACATGCTCGACTACGAGCTTTACGGGCTCCGGGCCGGCGGCTACCACGCGACGAATCTGATCCTCCACGTTCTCAACACGTTGCTGCTCTTTCTGATCCTGCGCGGCATGACGCGGGCCGAATGGTCCAGCGCACTCGCCGCCGCACTCTTCGGCCTCCACCCCCTGCACGTCGAATCGGTCGCGTGGATTGCCGAGCGGAAGGACGTGCTCAGCACATTTTTCGCGCTGCTCGCGATGGCGGCCTACGCCACCTACGCGCTCCGGCCCTCGCGCACGCGTTACCTGGCCGTCGCCCTTTGCTTCGTGCTGGGCCTCATGGCCAAGCCCATGCTCGTGACCCTGCCACTGCTCTTCCTGCTCCTCGACTACTGGCCGCTGGCGCGCTGGCGGGGCAGCTTCGCGAGTACCCGCTCGCTCGTCATCGAGAAGATTCCTCTGCTGGTGATCTCACTCGCGTTCGGCGTGATGACCCTCGTGATTCACCACAGCCGCGCGTCACTCGCCTACCGCATCGTTGGCCAGGAAATCGTCGGCTTCAACGGAGTCAATCTCGCGAACGCGGTCGTCTCCTACATCCGGTACTTGGGAAAGACGCTCTGGCCCAGCGACCTCTCGGTCCTCTACCCGCACCCCGCCTTGACGGAGAGCGGCGGCGTGCCCCTCGAAGTCTGGGAGGTTGCCATCGCCGCTGCTTTGCTCGCCTTGATCACCATCGGCGTGTTCAAGAGCCGGCGACCCTACGCGGTGATGGGTTGGTCGTGGTATCTCGTGAGCCTGCTCCCCGTGATCGGGATCTTCCAGACAGGCGCCCAGGCCATGGCGGACCGCTACACCTACATCCCGCTGATCGGGATCTTCATTGCCGTCGTTTGGGGTGGTGCCGAGTGGGTTGCGCGCTGGCGGCCCGGGGGCCGCAACCTCGCTCCGGCTGCAGGTGTGGCGGCCATCGTCTTGTTGGTGCTCTACGCAGCGGCCGCGCAACGCGCCGTGCAGCCCTGGCGCGGTTCTCTTCCTCTCTACGAGAACGCGCTCTCCGTGAATCCGAGAAACAATCTCATCCGCCTCAACCTTGGCAACGCGTTCATCGAGCGCGGTGAGATCGAGAAAGGCATGGAGCAGTTCCGAATCGCTCTCGAAGTCAATCCCAAATACGTCGACGCCCACCACAACCTCGGCTTCGCACTCGCGAACGAGCGACATTACAGCGAGGCCATTACGCAATACAACGAAGCACTTCGCATTCGCCCGGACTACGCGATCACGCACAAGAGGCTCGGCGAAGCGCTACGCGAACAGGGCCGCAACGAACAGGCCGCTCATCACTTGCGGCGAGCGATCAAATTCGGTCTCGGGTCGCAACAAACCCACTACGACCTCGCCAACCTCCTGCGCGAGAATCGCGATCTCCCCGGAGCCACGCAGCATTATCAGAGAACGCTCGAAATCAACCCCAACCACACCGGCGCGAGGCGGGCCCTCGACTCGCTGCAAGAACGCGCGCCATGACACTGTGGGTGCGCCTCGACGGAATCCGGGATTCCGCACACACGAGCTGACTTCGGCGCTCCGTTCAGCCGAGCTCCGGCCGCTGCTGACTCCAGTCGAGCCAGGAGCGGCGGCGCTCCAGTGCGGCGCCGACGCGGAAGACCGTGATGTCGTCGAAGGGCCGGCCGACGATCTGGATGCCGCTGGGCATTCCACTTCCGGTAAAGCCCGACGGCACTGCGAGCACCGGGCACCGACTGAACATGTTGAACAGCGTCGTCATCACCCAGCTTCCGTCGGCCGGCACGGGTGTGCCATCGACTTCGTAGTCTTCCCACGACGGCAGATCCGCGGGAATGTCGGGAACTGCGACTGTGGGGCAGACGAGGATGTCGTGCGCTTCGAGCAACGGACCGAGATGATCCCGCCAGATGTGGCCTGCGCCTACTACGGAATTGCGAAAATCCCGGGTGGAAACCGTGGCGTTTTGTTCGGCGAAGCCCGGCGTGTAGT
>JAFDAW010000346.1 GCA_019313605.1 Deltaproteobacteria bacterium | reverse complement strand
AACGAAAACAACGCTGAGCAGTCTATTTATTCGGAACACGATCCTATCGGACGTGGTTTGGTAATTTATATCGCGGCCTCCGAAGCGCGTCAATCCGAGCGCGCACGATGCGCAGTGAACCGGCGTTTTGCGCGCAACTAAGGTGTTCTCCCGGGGGCCAGCGGTGTCTGGAGCACTGCGCGATGAATGCGGCCGCCGGCTCGAACCGGACCCGTCAGGGAACCAGCGGCGCCTCGAGCAGCGCCAGCTCCTCGGGCAGCCCGCACGCGAGATTGGCGCACTGCACGGCCTGCCCGCTCGCGCCCTTCACGAGGTTGTCGATCGCAGAGAGCAGCACGAGTGTGCCGTTGCGCTCGTCGGCGAAGGCCGCCACGTCGCAGAAGTTACTCCCCCGCACCGAGCGCAGGTTGGGCGTCTCGCCGGGCGGCAGCACGCGCACGAATCGCTCCTGCTCGTAGGCGCTTGCGAGCACCTCTCGGGCGGCATCGGTGCCGAGCGCAGCCTTGGGGCGAACGAAGACCGACGTGACGATCCCGCGAACGGTCGGCAGCAGGTGGGGGACGAAGGTGATCGAGACGTCTTTGCCCGCGGCGGCACTCGCCTCCTGCTCGAACTCGGGAACATGGCGGTGCTGGTTGCCCACCTTGTAGGCCCGGCAGTCGTCGGAGAGTTCGGCAAACAGCAAGCTCTCCTCCATTTTGCGGCCCGCACCCGAAACGCCGGATTTCGAATCGACGACGATGCCATCGGTTTCGATCAATCCATCGCGCAGGAACGGAACCAGCGGCAGCAGCACGGAGGTCGGGTAGCAGCCGGGGACGGCGACCAGCTCGGCGCCGCGAAGCGCTTCGCGGTAGACCTCGGGCAAACCGTAGACGGCCGACCCGAGCAACTCGGCGGCCTTGTGCTCGCCGTACCACGCGCGGTAGGTCTCGGCGTCGCGCAGCCGGAAATCCGCCGAGAGGTCGAGCACGCGCACGCCCGCTGCGCGCAGCGCCTGGACGGTGGGCGCGGAGGCCGCGTGGGGAAGCGCGGTGAAGGCGAGATCGACCCGCTTGGCGATGCTCGCGGGGTCGTTCGGCTCGAAGCTCAGCTCGACCAGACCGCGCAGCGAGGGAAAGGCATCGCCCACGCGGGGGCCAGCGCGCTGCTCGGAGGTCGCGACGGCGATCTCGAATTCGGGGTGGCGCAGCAGGATGCGCAGCAGCTCGAGGCCCGTGTAGCCACTCGCACCGATCACCGCGACGCGCATGCTGGTTCCTCCATCAATCCGCCGCTCCTCCCACCCTTGCGGATGGTAGGGGGAGCCATCGGATGGGGGGAGTCAAAAAAAAGAGGGGACCGCGAAACGGCCCCCTCGAAAGAACTCGCCCGAATCGGGCCGCCGGAGCCTAGCGCTTCGAGAACTGGAAGCGCGCACGGGCGCCCTTCTGCCCGTACTTCTTTCGCTCTTTCTTGCGCGCGTCGCGCGTGAGAAATCCCTTCTTCTTCAGCTGTCCGCGCAACTCGGTATCCACCTTCTCGAGCGCGCGCGCAATCCCGTGGCGCAGCGCGCCGGCCTGGCCAGAGCTGCCACCGCCGGTGCAGTGTGCGACGACGTCGTAGCGTTCCTGCATGTTGACGGTTTCAAGCGCCTCTTTGATCAGCAGGCACTGGGATTCGCGGGTGAAGTACTCGTTCATCGGCTTGTTGTTCACCGTGATGGCACCCGTGCCCGGCCGCATTCGAACCTGCGCGATCGCGGTCTTGCGCTTGCCGGTGGACTGGATGATCTGCAGTTCAGCCAAGCTTCAACTCCTTGGGCATTTGCGCCGCGTGGGGATGATCGGGGCCCGCGTACACCTTGAGCTTCTTGAAGATCTGACGCCCGAGCGCATTCTTCGGCAGCATGCCACGCACGGCGTGACTCACGACGCGGTCCGGGAACGGGCCGTTGAGAACCTCGTCTGCGGTGCGCGACTTCAGGTTTCCCGTGTAGCCGGTGTGGCGGTAGTAGGTCTTCTGTTCGCGCTTGCGACCCGTGAGCTTCACCTTCTCGGCGTTGACCACGATCACGAAATCACCCGTGTCGACGTGGGGCGTGAACAGCGCGTGGTGTTTGCCGCGCAGCATATCCGCGATCTTCGTCGCCATGCGTCCGAGCACCACATCCGTGGCATCGATGACGTGCCACTCGGGTGTGATTTCGCCGGGCTTTGCGCTTCTCGTGGCGCGATGCGCCTGGGCTCCCATCAGAGGGACCCTCCTGTCAATCCACAGTCAATCCACCGGAATGGAGTGGCTCGATTCCCGCGGTAGACTCTGCGGTTCGCGTTGCCGAACCGCGCGTTTTCCGGGTGCGCGCGGGACCGTCACCCGGAGTCTGGAACCGCGTATGTGTATCCCAGCCCCCCCTCTGCGTCAACCCCTAACCGCCGGTAAAGGCCCGTTATCCCAGAGGAATCAGTAAAAGACCCGCACCAGCGTGAGCGCCTGGGCGGGCGCGGTCGGCCCCGCCTGGCGCCGGTCCTCCGAGGCCAGCAGCTCGGCCATGGATTCGATCGAGCGCTGACCG
>JAFDAW010000103.1 GCA_019313605.1 Deltaproteobacteria bacterium | reverse complement strand
TGCAATGAAGAGAATCTCGTGCCGGTCGCAGATTTCCCGGACCTTCTGCCAATACCCCGCACGCGGCACCGAGGCGCCCGTCGAAGCTCCCCCGACGGGCTCTGCGATGAAGGCCGCGACCGTCTCGGGCCCCTCCTGCAACAGCACATCTTCCAACGCGGTTCCGCTGCAGGCCGGGCAGTCCTCCCGTTCACCTCGGCACGCACAGCGATAGGCGTAGGGCGCGGGCACATTGCAAACTGGAATCAACCAGTCTCGAAATTGTTTTCGATAAGCCGGGCGACCTGAAGCCGACAGCGCGAGCAGTGTGTTGCCGTGATAGCTCGGAAACAGCGAAACGATCTTCCGTTTCTCGGGCCGGCCCGATTCCGCCCAGAATTGGCGCGCGACCTTGAGTGCCGCCTCAACGGCATCGCCCCCGTTGCAACAGAACATCGCCTTGTCGAGGCCATCTGCTGTCAGCGCATTGAGCTCGGCCGCGAGCTCTTCGACCGCGTCGTTGGTAAACGCGACGCCATTCACATAACCGACACGCGCGGCCTGCTCGCCGATGGCCTTCGCCAACTCGGCATTGCCGTGCCCCAGGTTGGCGACGAGCGCGCCGCTGCTCGCATCGAGATATCTCTTTCCGGTGTCGTCGAAGAGCCAGCAGCCCTCTCCGCGCACGATCTTCGGAAAGCTCTTCGCGAGTCGGCGATAGAGGACGTGTCCGTCGGGGTACTGGTTCCGGGCGCTAGGCGGCATGCCCCTATTCTATCAACCCGCGCGGAGAATCGGTTGTGGGCGGCCCTCGGCCCTCAGGGCCCGCCGGAGGGCTCGTCGGCGTGGAGCGCCGCGATCTGCTCGCACATCTCGGGGCTTTCGGGCGCTCCAAACAGCCCGCCGGCCGCCATGGCCAGCGCGCTCGCGGACAGCGAGACGACGATCGGGGGAAGGCCGAAGTCGACGATCCCACTGAGGGTGAGCACGTAGATTCCCGCGCCCGCGACCAGCGACGCGACCCCGCCGGTCTTGTTTGCGCGCTTCCACCAGAGGCCCGCGATGGTGGGCACGAAGAGCCCCGCACTCAGCAAGCCGATTCCGGCGGTGTAGAAACGAGTTAGCAGCTCGGGCGGCGACAGCGCCCAATAGAGCGCCAGAATTCCGACCACCCACGCCGAGACCACTCGAATCACCGCAAGGGTCTTGTCGCTCGCCCTCTGCCGCAAGATGTCGCCTAGCAGGTCGTGGGCGATCGCCGAACTGCAGGCCAGCAGCAGCGCATCGGTGGTCGACATCACGGCCGCGAGCACGGCCGCCACCGCGATCCCGCGAATCACCGCGGGAAACTCGGACTGGATCACCCGTAGAAACACCTGATCGGCATCTGCGAGATCGGGAAAAGCGAGTTTGCCCAGCGGAACGATTGCGAGTACCGCAGCGAGGATCATCACGCTGTAGGCCAACATCGCGAGGTTCAGCGAAAGCTGCGCGCTGCGCCCGTCCTTTGCAGTCAAAACCCGCATCACGATATGGGGGATCACCGGAATTGCGGTGGCCCAGATGATGAAATAACCGACGGAGTTCCCGATTTCCTGGTTGGCGAGGCCACCGAGTTCCGGCGCCACTTCGGTCGCCTGGGCGATCAACGCGAACGGAGAACCCGCGCGCCAGATCACCGCGAGTGCGGTGCCGACCACCACGAACAGCATCAACACTCCCTGAACCACGTCGGTCCAGGTGATCGCGATCATGCCGCCAATCGAGACGTAGGTGACGAAGACCAGCGTCGCGACGACCAGCGCCGTGTCATAGGGGATACCGAGCAGAGCGTTGGCCGTGATCCCAGCGGCTTTGAGCTGCGCAATGATGTAGGCGGTGAACGCGAGCACGATCAGGATCGGCACGAGCACCCGGACGATCGGGCTCGGAAACCGGAAAGCCAGGAAATCGGTGATCGTGTAGCGGCCAAAATTGCGCAGCTGGCGGGCAACCAGAATCGAGGCGAGCGGGAAACCGACTACCGCCCCGGCAAACAGCGCGAACGTGGCGGGGATTCCCTGGGAATAGGCGTATCCCATGACACCGATGATCGAGCCGCCGCTCGCGAGGCTCGCCATGATGGCCATGGTGTTGACCGCGGTGCCGATCCGGCGCCCCGCCACCCAGTATTCATCGCGTGATGTCAGGACCTTGCGCGAAGCGTAAACACCGATTCCGATACAGGCGACCAGATAGAGGACTACGAGGACCTGCTCGACGAGCACTGGCACCCCCCCTCCAAAAGCGCGGCCTAGCGGAGCCGCGTGACGCCGCAAGCGAATCCGAAGGATTCACCCGCCAGACGAGACTGAAAAGGTCTCGTCGCCGCAAAGCGAATCCTACGGATTCGCCAGCCAGACGAGACCGACAGGTCTCGTCGCCGCAAAGCGAATCCTACGGATTCGCCAGCTAGTTTCGCGGCCGACCGCACCAAAAGGCCCAGAGAGTCAGGATCGGTGAAAGCAGCATCAACGCGGCCATCAACCAGCCGAATAGCAGCACGCCCGCGACTTCGATGCTGCGCGCGATCGGCAGGAACGACGCGGCGGCAAAGAGAATCAGGACACTCAGCGCGATCTTTTCGCCTCTTTGCATCGGGAAGAAGTTCTTTCCCCGCGCCATCTCCGCCCCCTCGGCTCTAGGTTTCCTCTCGGGCCGCCCGGAGTATCAGGGGCCCGTCGGGAAGCAGCAAGCGCTCGGGCGGCAACGGAAAGAAGACAGCTGACACCAGGCCCGGATTCCGCACGCAGGGCTCGCTGCGCGGAATGGCCCGAAGGTCGCCAAAGCTCTAACTTCCGCCCTGTCGGAGCCGATCGGCTGGGCCGAGATCGAGGCTCCCCACTCATAATCGGGGCACCCAATTTGTCGATCGGGGCACACATTTCGTCGATCGGGGCACACATCTCGTCGATCGGGGCGATCCCGCCCAAAATGACGCTGGAGTCAACACATGCCTGAAGTCGTGATCGCGAGCGCGGTGCGCACACCGATCGGTCAAATTCGCGGAGCACTTTCGGGCGTGCGACCCGACGACCTGCTGGCGTTGGCGCTGCGCGAAGCCGTGAGTCGCGCCGGGATCGATGCCGCCGAGATCGAGGAAGTGATCGCCGGCTGCGCGAACCAGGCCGGCGAAGACAATCGCAATGTGGCGCGAATGGCGCTGCTGCTCGCAGGGATTCCACATTCGGTGCCGGGCTCAACGGTGAACCGACTCTGCGCCAGCGGCCTGACCGCGGTCAATCAAGCGGCCAGAGCCATCCGCGCTGGAGAGGGCGACATCTACCTCGCGGGGGGTGTCGAGAGCATGACGCGCGCGCCCTACGTGCTGCCGAAGAACCCGCAATCGTTTGGCCCTTCGGGCAACATCACGGGCTTCGACAGTACGCTTGGCTGGAGGTTTCCGAACCCCAAGATGGAAGCGCTCTTCCCACTCGAAGCCATGGGTGAGACCGCCGAGAACATCTACGAGCAAAGCCGCGATGGAAAGATCAAGGGCGGTGAGATCACCCGACAAGACCAGGACACCTTTGCGCTCGAGAGCCAGACCCGAGCCGTACAAGCCATTCAAGCGGGCCACTTCAAGCGGGAGATCGTTCCGGTCTCGATCCCGCAGCGACGCGGCGATCCGATCGTGTTCGATACCGACGAGTTCCCGCGCTACACGCGCAAAGGAGACGAGTTTCAACTCGCCACCGACATGGAAAGGCTGAGTGGGCTGAGAGCGGCGTTTCGATCCGGCGGAACCGTGACGGCGGGAAACTCGAGCGGGCTCAACGACGGTGCGGCAGCGATTGTCTTGATGTCCGACACCAGGGCCACCGAACTCGGCATCACGCCGCTCGCGCGCTGGGTGTGCTCCGCGGCTGCGGGCGTCGACCCTCGGGTGATGGGCCTCGGACCGATTCCCGCGACCCGGAAAGTGCTCGCGCGCGCGGGACTCTCACTCGACGACATCCAACTCGCCGAACTCAACGAGGCCTTCGCAGTCCAGTCGGTTGCGGTGCTTCGCGAACTCGGACTCGACCCCGCGATCACCAACGTAAACGGCGGAGCCATCGCACTGGGCCACCCGCTCGGATGCTCGGGGGCGCGATTGTTCACGACCCTGATCCACGAAATGCAAAGGCGGTCCGAGCTCGGCGAATCGATGCAATACGGCCTGGCTACGCTCTGTGTGGGCGTGGGTCAGGGCGAAGCTGCAATCATCGAAAGAATCTAGGAGCCTGACCCCAGAATGGGGTCAGGCGACGACGCAAAGGGAAGTCGAAGACTTCCCCAGCTAGGAGTGTGACCCCAGAACGGGGTCGCCTGACGACGCAAGCGAATCCGCAGGATTCGCCCACTAGAGGCTAATCGTGAAAGAAGTCCCCCAGATATCGCTCGAAGAAGCTGTCGCGCTAGTCAAAACCGGAGACACCATTCTCGTCGGCGGTTTCGGGATGACGGGAAATCCGGTGCATCTCGTTCACGCACTCGCGGAAACCGGCGCGAAGGAACTCACCTACGTGGCGAACAACGTCGGCGAGGTCGGACTCGGCGGTGGCAAACTCGTGCGCACGGGCCAACTCAAGAAAGCGATCGGGTCGTTCTTCACCAGCAACCCCGAGGCCGTTGCAGCCTCCCAGGCCGGAACCATGGAGGTCGAACTGATTCCCCAGGGCACCCTCGCCGAAGCGTTGCGCGCAGGCGGTGCGGGAATCGGCGGATTCTACACCCCCACCGCAGCGGGAACCCTGATCGGCGAGAAGCACGAAACGAAGCTGATCGACGGCAAGATGCATATCCTCGTGCCGGGGCTGCGGGGCAATGTGGCTTTCGTCCGCGCGTGGAAAGCCGACACCGCGGGCAACCTCGTCTACCGCATGACCGAACAGAACTTCAACCGGGCGATGGCAACCGCGGCCGACATCGTGATCGCAGAGGTGGAGTCGATCGTTCCCGTCGGAGAGATCGATCCCAACCAGGTCCACACACCGGGTTGCTTCGTCGACTACCTCGTCCAGGCGAGCACCACAATCGAAGAACTGGGAACCTCCGCATCCGTGGCGTCGAGTGACAAGAAGGTCGACGACGCGCGCATGAATATGGCCCGTCGCGCGCTGAAGGAGTTGAAGCGCGGCGACGTCGTCAACCTCGGGATCGGAATCCCGACGCTCGTGGCCGACCTGATCACACCGGAACACGGGATCATCCTCCACAGCGAAAACGGCATGCTCGGCGTCGGCCCCGCTCCCACCGAGGGCGGCGCGATGGACTTCCCGGTCAACGCGGGCAAGATTCCGGTCACCGCGCTACCGGGAAGCAGCTACTTCGACAGTGCCGACTCGTTTGCGATGATTCGCGGTGGACACGTCGACGTGGCGATCATGGGCGGATTGCAGGTCGACGAAGCGGCCAACCTCGCGAACTGGGCCGTCCCGGGCAAACCCCTCCTGGGCGTGGGTGGCGCGATGGACCTGGCTTCGGGCGCCAAGCGGCTGATCATCACCATGACCCACACCAACCGCGACGGCAGTCCGAAGGTCGTGCCCGAATGCGATCTCCCACTCACGACCAGCAGTGCGGTGAACATGGTCATCACCGACCTGGCCGTCCTTTCATTCGAGTCGGGCAAGCTCACCCTGATCGAGCTGATGCCGGGGGCGACACTGGAGCAGGTCCGCGAGGGAACGTCGGCGAAGTTCGAAGAAAAGCTGACGGACTGAGCGCACACGCGAGATCCGCGCCAGACGAGGCCGAATAGGCCTCGTCGCCGCAAAGCGAATCCGAACGATTCGCCAGCCAGACGAGACCGACAGGTCTCGTCGCCGCAAAGCGAATCCGAAGAATTCGCCAGCCAGACGAGACCGACAGGTCTCGTCGCCGCAAAGCGAATCCGAAGGATTCGCCAGCGACCCTAGACTCAGCCCTTGAGGACCGCCGCTGCGGCCAGCGCGCCGGGTTGGCAGGTGACACCACCACCCGGATGCGAGCCGCTGCCCCCGAGGTAGAGCCCCTCGATCGGCGTCTTGTACCGCGCCAGCTTGGGCGTCGGGCGCATGAAGAGAAGCTGGTCGAGCGCGTGCTCTCCGTGGTGGATGTGGCCGCCCGTGAGGCCGTAGCGATTCTCGATATCCGCAGGGCCGAGGACTTCGCGCGCGACGATTTTGGCACGCGTTCCCGGGGCAACGCTTTCGAGCATTTCCACGACCGCGTCCCCGAAGCGTTCGTTCACTTCCCCACTCCAGCCACCGTCGAGGTGGTAGGGTGCCGCGTGGGCGAGAATCGAGACGACGTCTTTCCCGGCCGGCGCGAGTGACGGATCGCTGACGCTCGGAATGCTCACGTCGAGATGGGGCCGCTCTGAACACGTGCGGTACTTCGCGGCGTCGAATGCGCGCTCGATCTCGTCGAGGTGATCGGAGACGACCGCGCGCGCGTGCCGCTCGCCCTCGCGATCGCGGAAATCGATCTGACCGTCCAGAGCCAGGTTCACCTTCGCCGTCGACCCACGCACGCGAATCGAAGCGACCTGCTCCTCGACGTCGAGCGGCAAGGTGCCCGGCTCGACCAGATCGAGCAGCGCGCGCTTCGGATCGCAACTGGCCACCACCAACGGCGCTTCGATGAAGCCGCCGCCCTCGAGTTCGACTCCGCAGACCGCCCCGTTTTCGACGCGGATCCGAGCGACCGCTGACTCCAGCGCGATCTCTCCGCCGGCCGCCTCGAAGGCCTTCTGCAGCGATTGCGTCAACGCAGCCGGCCCGCCTTTGACCTCTGCACCGCGCACGCTTTCGTAGAGCAACAAGCTCGCAGCCGTGCCCGCCGACCACGGCCCGAGAGAGGAGCCGATCGCAGCCGGCGCCGCGAGCGCCGCAGCCGGCAGCGGATGGCCAAAAGATTCCTGCAACCAGTCGGCCGCACACATGGGGGCCACGCGCATCAACTCGAGCATGTCGGGTTTGCCGAGTCGTCTAAGGGCGATTCCGGTCTTGCCCATACTCCAGAGCTCGGCGATCGAGTCGGGCTTCATCAAGGGCGGTTTTTCGCCCAACACACCCGACACGAAGCCGCGAATCCGCGACAAAAAGCCGCGCCACTCGATATAACCGTCCCCGTCGCCCGGGTGCAGCGCCTCGAGTTCGTCGCGCGAGCGCTTGGCCTCTGCGTGCAGTACGACGCCCTTGTGCTCAGAGTGTGCGGCGAGCACCGAAGGCGCTTCGCTCTCGAACTCGAGACCGAAGCGCGAAAGACCGAGCGAATCGACGATTCCCCGCCGAACACCGGTGCTGTCGTGAAACAATCCGGGGACCGTGTAGCCCGGGTGCACTTCGCTCGCAGCGCACAATCCTCCCACGACAGCGCGCTGCTCGACAATCGTCACCTTGCGGCCCGCGCGCGCGAGCAGCAGACCGGCCACCAATCCGTTGTGCCCGGCACCGATGATGATGGCGCGACTCATACCGCCCTCGCCTTGAGCATGGTGTTCGCGCACAGTTGTCCGGGTGCGGCCATGATTCCACCGCCCGGATGCGCGCCCGATCCACACAGCCAGAAATTCTCGATCGGCGTCTTGTAGCGCGCCCAGCCCGCAGCCGGGCGCATGAAGGCGAGTTGCTCGAGACTGAGTTCACCGTGGAAGATGTTGCCCTCGGTGAGGCCGTAGGTCTTCTCGAGGTCCCACGGTGTCAGCACCTGGCGATGTAGGATGCGGTCCTTGATGCCCGGAGAGAAGCGCTCGAGGGTGTTGATGACGGCATCGCCGAAGGCCTCGCGTTGGTTCTCCCAGTCTGCGGGACCCTCTTTGAGGTTGTACGGCGCGTACTGCACGAAGATACTCATCACGTGCTTGCCGGGCGGTGCCACGGACGGGTCGGTCAGGGACGGAATCACGCAATCCATGAACGGCTCGCGCGAAAAGCGCCCGTACTTTGCATCGTCGTAGGCCCGCTCGAGAAAATCGATGTTCGGCGCGATCGTGATGTCCGCTCGAAGCGCGGGCGACTCCTGATCCAAGCCGGGGAACACGGGAAGTGAATCAAGCGCGAGGTTCACCTTGCCCGACGAGCCCCGCATCTTGAAGCGTTTGATCTGCTTGGTGAAGTCCTCGTCGAGGCGATCTTCTCCGATCAGGCCGAGGAAGGTCCGATGCGGGTCCGCTCCGCTCACGATCGCTTTCGCGTAGTACTCATCACCGTTCTCGAGCACGACGCCACGCGCCTCGCCGCCGGTCATGAGGACCTTGTCCACCGGGCAGCCCGTCTTGATCTCGACGCCGAACGACTCCGCGGACCGCGCGATCGCCATCGCGACCCCACCGGTGCCGCCCTTCTGCAGGCCCCACGCCCGGAACGCGCCATCGATCTCGCCCATGTAGTGGTGCAGCAGTACATAGGCGGTGCCCGGCGATCGAATCCCGAGGAATGTGCCGATGATGCCGCTCACGCTCATGGGTCCGATCAGACGCTCGGACTCGAACCATTCGCTCAGGAAGTCGACGGCACTCATCGTCATCATCTTGAGGTTCGCGGCCAACCACTCCTCGCCAACGCCTTTGAATTGTTTTCCCAGGCGCAGCGCTTCGAGGATCGTCGAGGGTGTGAGCTTGGACGGCTCGGGAATCGGTGATTCGATGATCGGTTTCATCATCCGCCCGAGTTCGCTCATCGCCTGGCCAAACAGCGGATAGCGCTCTGCATCTTTGCGCGAAAAGCGCGCGATATTGCGCCGGTTCATCTCGGGATCGGGTCCGCGAAGCAGCGAGGTCCCGTCTTCGAAGGGCGAAAAAGTCCAGTCGAGCGGCATGATCTCGAGGCCGTGCTTCGAGAGTTCCAGGTCGCGGATGATCTGCGGGCGCAGCAGGCTTACCACGTAGGAACAGGTCGAGAACGTAAAGCCCGGATGAATCTCCTCGCTGGCCGTCGCGCCGCCGATCGAATCGCGGGCCTCGAGGACGAGCACCTTGCGCCCGGCCTTGGCGAGATAGGCCGCACAGGTGAGCCCGTTGTGCCCGGCGCCAACGACGATCGCGTCATAGGTCGCAGCCATCAGGGTGTCCTCTTGCGCTCGGGTTCGAAGAAGGGTCGCTCGACGACGGTTGCGCT
>JAFDAW010000345.1 GCA_019313605.1 Deltaproteobacteria bacterium | reverse complement strand
CGGGTGCGCGCGGGTGTCCCCACCAGCGAGGTGCAGCTGCGGCAGCGCGATGACTTCGAGTTTCGCTTCGCCCTCGACGACCCGATAGATCCGGTTCGGCGCCACGTCTTCGAAACGCTGTCGCGAATCGCTCCCCGGCCAACGGATCTGGATCTCCTCGATGGCCACGGCTCGGCCGAGACCGATCTCCTGTTGCATGCTCGAGCCTCCGAACGAGCCGCCGCTTCCCGCCAGGACATGGATCGTACGCGTGCCCTCGGGCTCCCGCACCTGGACCGCGATGCGCGCGCCCACGCCGAAGCGGTTGGCGCTGCGGCCCTCGAGGCGCAGCGTGACCCAGGCGCTCCCGAATCCGGGGTTCTCGAACAACGCGTTCGCGTAGGCGTCGCCGGGGTAGAGACCGCCGAGCTGATGGAAGAGGTCCTGGTCGCCGTCGTTGTCGAGGTCGCCGAACGCGACGCCGTGTCCTTTCTGGAGGTGGGCGAAGCCCCCCGCGAAGCTCACGTCCGAGAACGCCGTGCCGCCCCGGTTGTGCAGCATCACGTTCGGGACCAGGGCGTCGAAGGGCGGCGAACCCGTTCCGAGGTAGACGTCGAGCCAGCCGTCGCCGTCCAGATCGCCGTAGTTGGCTCCCGTCGGGAGCATCGGCTGCGAGATTCCCAGGTCTGCGAAGACCTCCTCGAACCTCGTGCCGACGTTCCGGTAAAGGAGTGGCCGGCCCGCGTCAGCTGGCTTGCCCATATAGCTCGCCATGACGGCGTCCAACGAGGACCCGTAATCGCCCACGTAGAGGTCGAGCTTCCCGTCGTTGTCGTAGTCGAAGAACCACGTGGCGAAGCTGAATCCCTCGGGAGCCTCGACGCCCCACTCTTTTGCGACGTCGGTGAAGGTGCCGTCTCCGTCGTTTCGGTACAGACGGTTCTTGCCGATGTTGGAGACGTAGAGGTCCGGGTCGCCGTCTCCGTCCATGTCTCCCCACGCAACGCCCTTGGCGAAGCGCAGGTTGGTCACTCCAGCGGCCTCCGCCACTTCCGCAAAGCGCCCATTGCCTTCGTTGCGGAAGAGATGCGAGGGATTGGGTTGCCGCTTCCCGGCTGTGGATGGCTCGTTACCGACGTAGAGGTCGAGGTCTCCGTCGCCGTCGTAGTCGGCCCACCCGGCCGTCTGGGTCGGGAACGCGGGGGTCGCCAGCCCCGCCGCCCGGGTCACGTCGATGAAGCGACCGGCTCCCGCCTCGAGCTCGTTGCGGAGCAGCGAGTTGCGAACCCGCCCCCACTCGCGCAGCCAGCCGCCGCGCAGGACCAGCAGATCGAGCCGCCCATCACCGTCGAAGTCCGCGTGCATGAGGTTCAGCCCGCCCAGCTGCCCTCGCAGATTCCACGCATCGGTGACATCCTCGAAGCCGCCGCGCCCGTCGTTGCGAAACGCCTTGAGACCGTCGCAGGGGTTCGCAGTGGAACTCACCAGGTCGAGCAGTCCGTCGCCGTCGAAGTCATCCATCACGGCACCGCCCGCCAGGTCGACCGCGTTCACGCCGAGCTCCGGTGCGCGATCGACCCAACGCGGAAAGTCCTCGTCGGATCGAAAGGCGGCCTCTGGCAGGCGCAGGGCGGCGGGGACGCCCTCGGGATAGTCGCCGCTTACCATCCGCATCAGGTTGAGGATCCAGCGAGCTGACACAGAATCCGGTTGCAGCGCGAGAATCTCGAGTGAGAGGTCTCCGGCGCGGCGCGCGTGATCGGGAAGCGTATGCAGGGATTCCGGCTGGAAGGGAAGGATGCAGCTGGCTGCGGTATGGCGGAGCACGCAGTTCTCGTCCTCTCCGGCCTGGAGATGTGCGTTGCGCAGGACGGTGAGCCTGCGAATGCCTCCCTGGAGCTGATTGACGCCCTCGAAGCTGGGCGGGCCGAAGCCCTCCTCGCCGCCGGGGCCGGCCTCGCTCTTCGAGGTCGCGCTCGCCGGGTCTCCGGTTTGCGCCCCGGCGAGGGGGGCCGCCTTTTCAACGCGCGCATCCCCGACTTCGAGGGCTCGAATGGCCTCCTCCGTCCGGCCGACCTGGAGCAACTCGTTGGCGTGGACATCGCGCACGAGTTCGACGACGGTCTGCTCTTTGGCGCCGAGCGGGCGCGAGCGCGCCTTCCTTAGCCATTTCGTGAGTTCTTCGACCTTGCGCTCGCCGTAGTACTGGTCGTCGCCCTTCTTGTAGGCGCCGCAGATATTGCGGAACTCCCGCTCGATCACGGTCTCGGTGGGCGAATGGCCGGCGGCTTCGCTCCTGGGCGAGGCAGTCGACGCGCCGGCCGGTTCGTCTCCGACACGCGCAGATGACGCGTCGGACGCGGGCTCGTTACCGCAGGCGAGCGCGATGCCCAGAGTTGCACCGATGAGGAGCCGTGCCGGGCGCCGCGCATGGCGCGCCGCGCAGGGGGTGCGGGACTGTGCGGGCATTCGATCATGGTATTGAACGATTGCCGTTAAATCTAGATTTGACCGCGTTCGATCGGGGATTCGAAATCGAAGTCTCGACTCTGTCCGACCAGCAGGCTTCGATGCGGGCGA
>JAFDAW010000344.1 GCA_019313605.1 Deltaproteobacteria bacterium | reverse complement strand
AGCTTTCCGCAAGCGCGAGGCACAGCCCGCGAGCTTCCTGGGACCCGATGAGTTCTTCCACGATCTACGACGGCGCGGCAAGGTGATCTTCCACGACGACGACCCCACCAGTACGGTGAGCGTGCAGAAACCGAAGAGTAATCCTGAGAATCTCGCAATCATCGTCAACGGGAAATCCGACGGATCCCTCAAGACCGACTATCCGACGATGGCCCTCAGCGCTCTGGTGCCGGCCCTGATGGCAGAGCATCACGAGCGTTGCTTCGTGATCGGACTGGGGACGGGAGTGACCGCCGGCGAGCTCGCGTCCCTCGACGCGACCCGCGAGGTGACCGTGGCGGAGATCTCCCGGGGCGTGATCGCGGCCAACCCGCTCTTCGACCATGGCAACCTGGCGGCCTCGAAGAATCCCAAAATTCACATCAAGCGTGGCGACGCTTACCGTACACTGCTGCGGAGCCAGGGAAGCTACGACGTCATCATCTCCGAGCCGAGCAACCCGTGGGTCACTGGCGTCGAGATGCTCTTCAGCCGCGAGTTCCTGGAGGCCGCGCGCTCGAGCCTCGCTCCGGGCGGCGTCTACGGCCAGTGGTTCCACATGTACGAGACCGACGTCGAGGTCGTGAAGCTGGTCCTGCGCACTTACGCCTCCGTCTTTCCCCATGTCTCCGTCTGGTTCACCCAGCACAATGACCTGCTGTTGCTCGGCTTCGATCGACCCACCCGGGCCCTCGACGTCGACGCGCTCGAGGAGCGTTTCGGGCAATCCGATTTCTCGGCGGGATTCGCGCGAGTGGAGATCGATCGCTTCCCGCAGCTGATCGCCCACGAGCTGCTGCCGCTGGGAACGCTCCATGCGGCGGAACTCGAGGGCCCCGTCCATACGCTGCGCCATCCGATCCTGAGCCACCTGGCAGCGCGCGCCTTCTTCCCCGGCCAGCCCACCGCGCTGCCCCTCTACTTTAGCGGAGATCACTCGAATGTGTCGCGTCGCAACTCGCTGTTGCGTCGCTACGCGGGAGGTGGGGACCGGTACGAGGAGGAGATCCTCGAGGCGGCCGCGCGTGAGTCGTGCCGCTTCAACCGCCTGAAGGCATGCCGGACGTTCTTTGCTCGCTGGGCGTACGATCATCCGCAGTCACCCCGTCTGCAGACCGTTCTTGCGGAGGTGCGAACGAGCCTCGGAACTCGACACGCGAATCTCGCACCAAACATGATTAGCGACATGCAGGTATTCTTCGGGGGAGAGTTCAACGTCTCCAAAATGCCCCTCGCAAAGGCCCAGGCACTGACGAGCCAATTCACGACGCATTACAACCATGCGGTTCCGTTCGACGAAGGCGTGCTCGAGACCATCTGGAATCACTGCCGAGGCCCGCGTTGCTCAGCGGAACGCCGCAAGATCGAGGGGATACTGGGAATGCGAGAGGGCGGACCCTCGGCCTTTCCCGCGGTGAAGCAGGGAGACGCAACGGATTACCCGGCATCTCCACTGGAGTCGAGCCCCACGACGCTGGACTCCTCCCCGGAACCGGAATACAACTAGGGTGTACGTCGTCAGAAATTCTCAATCTGCTGAACCTGCACACCGATGCGCGCGCGATCTATAGTGAGCGCGCTAAACGCTGATGCCATGCGGGGTTGGTGCATGGGTTCGGTGGCGGAAGGCCATCACTCAACCCGGCCAACTGGGCCCCCGCCAGTGGAACTCAACGATTGAATCCGGCTGGTATGCGCGGGCAACATGGGGTTCGAGCGAGTAGGTCTTGCGTCTCGCTTGCCGAGCAGGCGCCACGCATTCAAATGGGTTCTGAGGGAACGGCCGTACATTGCTGCTGTCAGGGATCGGGTCGGGCCTCTAGTTCGCGGTTCGGGAGTAGGCGATCTTTCCGCCGACGATGGTGTAATCCACTTTCGCGGTGGGGATCTCGTCCAGTGGGATCGTCGTAATGTCTTTGGAGAGGACGGTGATATCGGCGAGTTTGCCGGGTGTGATCGAACCCTTGAGGTGTTCTTCGAAGGCCGCGTAGGCGTTGTCGATCGTGTAGGAGCGCAGAGCCTCTGTTCGGGTCATCGATTGCTCGGGATGAAAGGGCTCACCGTTTGGCATCTTGCGTGTGACCGAGGCGTAGAAGCTCGCGATGGGGTCGACGTCTTCGACCGGCGCATCGGTTCCGTTGGTGACGATGGCGCCGGTATCGAGCAGACTCCGCCACACGTAGGAAATGTCTCCGGCTCGCTTCTCGCCGAGGCGCTTCGGTAACCACGGTCCGTCGGAAGGCGCGTGCACGCCCTGCATGGCTGCAATCACCCCGAGTTCCGCGAAGCGGGGTACGTCGCTGGGATCGAGGTGCTGGGCGTGTTCGATGCGCCAGCGCAGATCGCGCGCGGTTGGGTTTTCGGCAAAGATTCGCTGATAGATATCGAGGGTTTCGCGGTTGCCGCGATCGCCGATGGCGTGGGTATTGAGCTGAAAGCCGTGCTGGATCGCGATCCGGCCGGTCGCTTCGATGTTGTCGGGTGAATCCAGCACCAGACCGGTGCTGTCGGGCATGTCGGCGTACGGCTCGAGCAACCAGGCGCCGTGGG
>JAFDAW010000102.1 GCA_019313605.1 Deltaproteobacteria bacterium | reverse complement strand
GATTGGGAAAAGAGGTACACAATGTGGAGTAACGAGAGGTGGACTGCGCTGGCTTGGTGGAAAATTCCCATGGCGGTGTTCTTCTTTGCTGTGATTGCCAGCGCGGCCTGGGCGGAATCCGATTCTCCAGAGGTGGAAACTACCGATGCCGAAATCGACGCGGAGCACGATCGCGATCGCCATCGCCATCATCACCATGGCGACTACGAGGAAATCATCGTGACCGGTTCTGCGACCAATCGCTCGCGTTTCGACCTGCTCCAGGGGAGTTCGATCCTTACCGGCGAAGAGCTGGATCGGCGAATCGAGCCGACGATCGGCGAAACGCTGGCCTATGAGCCCGGCGTGAGTTCGACGTTCTTCGGCCGAGCTGCGAGTCGCCCGGTCATTCGCGGCCTCGGCGGGAGTCGGGTGCGGACGATGGTGGATGGAATCGTCTCCTTCGACGCTTCCTCCGAGAGTCCGGATCACGCGGTTGCAGCGGAGCCACTCACGCTGCATCGGGTCGAGGTGATCCGTGGCCCCGCGACCCTGCTCTATGGCAGCTCAGCGGTCGGGGGTGTCGTCAACATGATCACCGAGCGAATTCCCCAGTCCGTTCCGGACCGGGGTTACGACTTCGGCGCGATGGCCTATTGGGGAAGCAACGCCGACGATCGAGCGGGCCGCGGGTCGATCGATCTCGGCACCGGAAGCTTCGCATTCCACGCCGACGGCTTTGCGCGTGCAGCGGATGATTACGAGATCCCCGGGCACGCCGAGTCGAAACAGTTGCGAACCCTCGAAGCTGCAAGCGGCGGAGTGCACGAATCTTCGAGCGGAAAGGTTCGCAACAGCGATCTCGATTCTCACGGTGCGAGTGTCGGGGCGTCTTATCTCGCGGAAGCCTGGAGCCTGGGCGCATCGGGGACATTCTTCGATACGAACTACGGCATTCCCG
Source organism: Deltaproteobacteria bacterium (assembly GCA_019313605.1). Classification (GTDB taxonomy): domain Bacteria; phylum Myxococcota_A; class UBA9160; order UBA9160; family SMWR01; genus JACZVU01. The sequence continues at coordinate 8,350 of JAFDAW010000102.1, read as the reverse complement.
GAGGCCACGCTCACGAAGCAGGTGAGGAGGAAGCGCATGGGGATGCGAATATCGATCTCGAACAGGTGCGCGTCGACGTCCGCGCAGAACTCAATCGAGACCTTCTCATTTTCGATCGGAGCGAATTGACCTGGAGCTGGGGAGACTACGAGCACAAGGAGTTGGTGGGAGGCGTCGTCGGAACCCGATTCGAGAATGACGGTTGGGAAGGGCGACTGGAATTCGGTCAAAGGAGCTGGAAAGCGCTCGATGGTGCGATGGGGCTTCAGGTTACGCGGAATACCTTCGATGCGATCGGCGAAGAGGCGTTCGTTCCCCGATCGACGACCTACAACGTGGGGGTCTTTGCCGTCGAAGAATTCGATCTCGGCGACTGGGGGTGCGAGGGCTGGCTCCTCGAAATCGGTGGGCGCTACGAGCACCAGGGGATCGACGCTCGTGGCGTTTCCAATTATTCAGGAGACACCTTCAGCACTTCCGGAGGCGTGCGCTGGGCGTTCGCCGAAGGTTGGCACGTCGGTTTGCTGGGATATCGAAACCAGCGACACCCGGTCGCGACCGAGCTCTATTCCTACGGACCCCATCTTGCGATCGGGGCGTTCCAGACCGGCGATGCGGGTCTCGATGCGGAGACGGCTCTCGGAACCGAGTTTTCGATTCGACGCCAGGGCGATCGCGTCTCCGTTGGTGTGAACGTCTACTACACCGCATACGACGACTTCATCTTCCTGGTGCCAACCGGTGCTGAAATGGATGGACTTCCGGTCTTTGGTTACGGGCAGCGCGATGCCGAGTTCTACGGGATCGAAGGCGAACTCCATATCACGTTGTGGGAGCAAGGTGGTCACTCACTGGGGGTGCGAACCGTGGTCGATGCCGTTCGCGGTCGTTTCCGATCCGGTGGCGACCTGCCCCGGATGCCTCCCGTCACCGTGAAGAGCGGGTTGGGGCTGCAGAGCCCGTACTTCGACTTCGGGATCGATGTTCGCTGGGCGGCCGAGCAGAACGAGATCGCCAGTTTCGAGCTTCCTACCGACAGCTATCTGTTGCTCAGCCTCGATCTCGACGTGCGTCCCTTCAAGGATCACCCAGAGATCAGCTTTTTCGCCCGTGCGCGCAATCTCACCGATGAGCAGGCGCGGGTCTCCACCTCGTTCCTCAAGGATGTTGCGCCGCTGCCGGGCCGCGATTTCCGACTGGGTGCACAAGTGGCGTTCTAGCGAATGCGATCCCGTTAGCGGCGAACGCCGGCTGCCTTCGCGTTGTGCGCGGCGATTGCATCCATCAACGCAGGCGGAAGGCAATCGTAGGATTCCAGCCCGAGTTCTTTCAGCCGCTTGCGAACCGCATCCATCCCCGCCGGATCCGCACCCGATTCGATGATCGAGGAGACGAAGGCCGCGAATGCCGGTTCGGACCAGCCTTGCTCATCGGACAACTCCGTGTGGATGAAGTCGAATCCGAAAAATGGATGGTCGTCGTTTTCGATCCGACCGTACATGTGAACGCCGCACGTCGTGCAGATGTGGCGTTGGATCGCGGCCGACGTGTCGAGAGTCTTGAGCTTGACGCCGTTCGCGGTCACTGCGAGGTTGTCGCGCGGGACCACGGCGACCTGCGAAAAAAGCGTCCCTTCGGGCTTCCAGCATCGAGTGCAGCCGCATAGGTGATTGTGGGCGGACTGCGCGCTCACGCTGACTTCGACCTGCTGATTCCTGCAATGACAGTGAAGTTTCCCGCCCGAGAAATCCACGTCCCCGGGCTCGATCCCCTTGTCGACCGCCGGGTGTATCGACACGCTCATGGATCGCTCCTCTCGTAGGGGTGAGTTTTAGCGGACGCGCACGCATTGCGGATCACATCCGAAATTTCGGAGATCTTTTCAGCGGACTTCGGGTAGCATACTTCCCAATGACCGGACGAACTCTCTCTTCGCGGGAGCCTCTGGTTCTGCTCGCGCTGACCGCCCTGGTGCTGGTCGTCTCTGGCATTGGGCCGTTCGATCGCCTGACCTGGTGGTTGGAGGTGGCGCCCGTCCTGATCGGCGCGGCGATCCTGGTCGCGACCTTCTCGCGGTTTCGCCTCTCTCCGCTGCTCTATCGGCTGTTGTTCCTGCACGCGGTGATCTTGATGGTGGGCGGTCATTACACCTACGCGCGTGTACCCGCTGGCTTCTGGGTGCAGGAGTGGTTCGATTTCTCCCGGAACCACTACGATCGCCTCGGCCACCTCGCGCAGGGGTTCATCCCGGCGATTCTCGCGCGAGAAATCCTGATCCGTTGGTCTCCTTTACCTCGAGGGCGCTGGCTGTGCGTCGTCGTCATTTGTATGTGCCTGGCGTTCAGTGCGTTTTACGAGTTGATCGAGTGGTGGGCGGCGTTGATCGCCGGCGCGGCGTCCGAGTCGTTTCTGGGTACCCAGGGGGATGTCTGGGACACGCAGTGGGACATGTTCCTCGCGTTGATCGGGGCGATAACGGCGTTATTCACGCTGTCGCGCGTGCATGACCGCTCGCTGAAATCGGTCGTTGGCGATCGAGAGTCCCCGCCAGGCTGACGCCACTGGAAGGGTGCCCGTCGTCGAGCGATTTGCCCCTCGGTAGAATCGAAGTTGCGGTTTCCCATCCGGGTGAGCGAGAATGCGATCGGAGTCCCCCCCCAAAAAAAAGCCGCGGCTTTCGCAAGCCGGCATTCGCCCGGAGTGCGGGGTCCGTGAGTCCAATGGAGAGGTCACTACATGCGTCGCATCCGAGTTCTGGTTCTAGCGTGTGCCCTCGTATTATCGACGAGCGCCCAGGCTGATACGGTCGGGATCGATTTTGATCTCGGCGATTCGACGATGAGTTTTATCGGAACGATCAATATCCCGCCGGACGGGACAATCCACAGTATGGGAGCGACCACGATCTTACCGGCGATCAAGACCGGTGGGGGCGCCACCGCGGTTCAAACCGGTAGCGCCCAATTGAAGAACCTTACGCTCGATATGACGATCGATGCCGGATCGTTTCTCGTTGCGCACATCACCGGCCATGTGTTCGTTTCGCAGGTGGGAACATCGACCGGCCCCTTCACGAATACGCAATCCGTCATGTTTGGGGGTACGGGTACGGGCACGGGAACCAGTGCTGGGATGAGTTTGTTCATCAGCGCACTTCTGGACTGCCAAGGCCTGTTCTGCAGCTCGGTCGGGAATTTCCCCATAGACATCACTGGGACCAACCCGGCCCCCGCGGGCCAGGCTTTTACCATTTTCCTCGCGAGTCTCAACACACCCGGAGCCGCCAATGTCGATGGCACGATGCCGATTTCGATACCCCCCGCGACACCCCCCGGCACCCCGACGACGGGAACGGTCTTCTTGATGGGAAACGAGGTGTCTCGCACTTATGAAGTTCCGGAACCCGGCTCGCTCGCGCAGTTGATTCCGGGTGCGATCGTGCTCGCGGGCCTTTCGCGCCGCCGCAGGCAGAACAGGGGGGCATCCCAGTAGGCGAGCACCCGCAAGCCGAGCCGAGGCGAGTTCTTGCTGCGCTTGCGTTCGTGTTGTCGCTCGCGTTGCTGTTCGGCGCGATCGCCTGCCGCCGCGACGCTCCCGACCCACTCGAGGCTGCGCGCAAGTCGTTGAGTGACGCGTTTTCGCGTCACGATGTCACCGCATTGAGCGACGCGCTTGCGAACTTGCGCGCCGTGAACCCGCAATCGCCCGCCGAACTCTCCGAACTCGCCGTTCTGATGATGCGAGCCGGAGAGACCGCTCACGCGCTTTGGCTACTCGAATCTGGGATCTCCGACTACCCCGATCGCGACGAGCTTCGCATCCTGGTTGCGCGAGCCGCGCTCGTGGTGGGCGATCCGATCCGCGTGCTCGCCGTTCTCGATCCCATCGCCGTTGATTCCGATCAGCATCTCACCTCGTTGATGCTGCGCGCACGCGCACAACTCGAACTCGGCGATCTCGATGCGGCGCTCGCGTATTTCGAAGACGCGCAGCAGCGCTACCCGGATTCTCCGCACGCGAGCCACGCTCGCGTACTCACGCTGTTGCGCGAGGGGCGCGTCGAAGACGCGCGCGGGGTGATCGAAGAAGCCAGGGGCCAGGCACAAACGCCCGAGCGGATTCAAGAGCTGGATGTGTTGGTCGCCCAGATCGAATTCGCACAAGGAGAGCGGGATGCGGGCCTCGAACGCATGCGTGCGCTCGTCGAGAAGTCGCCCGATGAGATTCAGCTGCGGCAGATGCTCAGCCGCAGCCTCCAGGCCGCAGGGCAGCTCGAAGAGGCCCTCGAAGTCGCCCGCGACGGACTCTCGCGGAACCCCGAGCACCCCACACTGCAGGCCTTGGTGGCTTGGGCGTATGTGCTCCTCGGCCGGCAGGAAGAGGCGGAACAATCGCTGCGCACCCTGGTCGAGCGGACCGATTCGCCGAGCGCATATCTGCTTTTCGCGAGGTTCCTGCTTTTTACGGGCCAGACCGAAGCGGCCGCGGCGAGTTTGAGCGAAGCGGCCGAGCGCCACGCCGGGATTCCGATGCTGCGTGTGCACGAGGCCGAGACCTGGATCGACCTCGGCGATGTCGAGCGGGCGCACATTGCGCTCGAAGAATTCCAGCGGCTCGCAGCAGACGATCCGCATGCCGTCTACCTCCAGGCGCGCCTCGCGCTCGCTGCCGGAGATGCGAAGCGAGCCGCCTCCGAATTGAGTCGTGTGGTCTCGAACCTCGATCGCGCCTACACGCAATACTGGCTCGCTCGCGCACTCGAGGAAGCGGGTGATCCGACCGGTGCGCGTCGGCGTTACGGGCTGGCGATGCTCCGCGACCGGAGCCACCCCGCTCCCGCGGTTGCGCTCATGCGCCTGGCTGAAGAGCGCAGTGACTGGAAGGCCGCCGCCGAGCATGCGGGGCAACTCGTCGCGCGTTTTCCGGCGGGGTCTGAGGGGTACGGGAACCTCGCGACGTTTCTCGCGCGGGCAGGAGAGGGCGGCAGCGCAGAAGCGGCGGCTCGGCTCTACATGCAGCGCTTTCCCGAGCGAGAAGATGCGCCTGCGCTTATGGCGATGAGCTTGCGCGTGCAGGGGAAGTTGGCGGAAGCCACCGAGGTGCTCGACGCGGCCGAGTCTGCGCACGGCTCTGTTCCCGAGTATGCCCACGAGCGGGCACTGATTCTTGGCAGCCAGGGGGATGCCGAGGCTGCCATTCGGTTGGTGGGCGTCGCCATCGCCGAGCGTCCCGACGAGCCTCGCTATTACTCGACGCTCGCCGCGCTGGCGTTTTCTTCGGGAGATCTGGAGACGGGAGGTACCGCGGTCGACTCTGCGCTTGCGATCGATCCGACCTTTCTCGAGCCCCTCAAGCTGCGCGCCACATTTCGAGCGGCGACGCGAGATCTGGAGGGAGCGAGCGCAGATCTCGGGCGTTACCTCGCGGCGCGGCCATACGATGCTGCGATGCACTTCATGCGGGGAGTTGTCTTCGAGCAGGAGGGTCGTCACGCCGAGGCGTTGGTCGCCTATCACCGCTCGATCGAGCTCGATGAAGCGGCCTTCGCGCCGTACAACAACCTCGCGATGCTGCTCGTGGAGATGGGAGAGATCGATGAAGCCGTGCGAATGGCAAATCGGGCTTACGCGAGGGCGAGCGCGAACCCGCAGGTCGTCGAGACGCTCGGTTGGGTCTACCTGAAGAAGGGCCTGGCGGCTCGCTCGGTGAAGTTGCTCGAACGCGCGCGTGCGATGAATCCGAATTCTGCCGCCACGCAGCGCCACCTCGAACTCGCCTATCACGAGCTCGGAGATGCCGACGACGCGCCCGTCCCCAACGCTAACCCGGATGAAGGCGCCACCAGCAGCGCAGTGACGAATCCGGGCGATCCAGAATCGAGCAGGCCGAACATCGTGCTGGTCATCGTCGACACCCTGCGACCGGATTGGACCACACCCTACGGTGACACGCGCGGAGTCACACCCGAACTTGCGCGTTGGGCCGCGCACGGGGTGGTGTTCGAAACGGTGCGGGCGCAATCGTCCTGGACGAAGGTTTCCGTCGCCTCGATGATGACTTCGCTCTGGCCCATCGATCACGGTGTGCGCGAGGTTCGCGATGCGCTCGGGGATGGCGCCAACACGCTCGCAGAGCAATTCCAAAACGCGGGATACGCCACCTATGGGGTGCAGAGCAATGGCTGGCTCGCGGCGACCTTCGGTTTTCAACAGGGCTTCGATCGCTACGTCTTTCCGCGCGGCGCGAACGTGCCGTGGATGAAGAGCATGGTGTGGCCCCATGCCGACAACGTCTATCTCGAAGCGGAACGCTTGCTCGATGCACACGCTGACGCGGAGCCGTTTTTTCTCTACCTGCATTTCATGGACGTCCACGAGTACGCGGCGCCAGCCGAGTTCCAGCAGTTCGGAACCGACAGCGCGGGCGCGTATCGCGCGGCGATCCGCTGGATCGATCACGTGCTCGAGCGCCTGCGTGTGAAGCTCGCCGCGATGGGGCAACTCGAAAACACCGTGCTGATCCTCGCGAGTGATCACGGCGAGACATTCGGCGAAGATCGGCGCTGGGGGCACGCGCGAAACGCGCGAACGCCGGCGCTCCGGGTACCGCTCGTAATCCGCCTGCCCGAAACCGCGAAGCCGCTGCGGGTTTCAAATCAGACGCGCAATCTCGATCTGGCTCCGACGCTGCTCGATCTGGCCGGGATTGCGATCCCGCAATCCTTCCAGGGCGAATCCCTGCTGCCGCTGCTGAACGCCGAAGCCGGTGAGGCCGCACGCGATCGCACCACCTACGCGTCGCTGCCCGCGCTGCTCTTTCGCGACGCGACGCTTCAGGAATCCGTGAGCACCGGAAGCTGGAGCTTCGCGAGAGACTTCGATGACTCGCGCCGGGAGCACCTCTATGACTTGCACGTGGATCCCGACGAGGAAGTGAATCTGATCGAGATCGAACCCGAAGCGGCCGATCGCCTGCGCCCGCTGCTCGACGCCCAACTGCGGCGTACGCCGCTTCCCGGCACGGTGCGCTCCGATATCCGCATCGATCCCCAGATTGCGGATAAGCTGCGCGCTTTGGGGTACTTGCAATGAGTGGCGGCAAGTCTCGTATCCGAAGCCGGCTTCTGGGGGTGATCTCTCACTGGAGTTCGTGACGATTCGGTGACGGCCTGGCTGCGATTGGGTGACTTCGTAGCGCGGGTGGTTCCGGAGCCTCTCCTTCTGGTTATCATCTCCCCGCCATGAAGAAGATCCTCGTCATCGATGACGAGCCGGATCTCCGCGAGCTCGTCCGCGTCAACCTCGACCAGGCCGGTTATGGCGTCGAGACTGCATCGTCAGGACGAGAGGCGCTCCAGGCTCTACGCCGTTCACCGCCGGATCTGGTTGTGCTCGATCTGATGCTTCCCGATATTTCGGGAACTGAACTGTGTCGGAAGATTCGATCCGATCCCGCATTGGCCGATATACCCGTGATCATGCTGACTGCAAAGGCCGCGGAAGTCGATCGGGTCGTGGGTTTTGAACTCGGCGCGGACGATTATGTCACCAAGCCTTTTAGTCCGCGCGAATTCGTCCTTCGGGTTGCCGCGGTATTGCGCCGTCGATTTTCCGATTCGGGAGCTGAGCAACCGTTGGAACACGGTGCCATTCGGCTCGACACGGCGCGCCATCGTTGTACGGTGGATGGCGCGGAGACGCCGCTCACCGCGAAGGAGTTCGATCTACTGCGAGAACTCATGTCGCGCCCGGGGCATGTCGTGACCCGCGAGGCCCTACTGGATCGCGTCTGGGGCAGCGACGTAACCGTGACGCCTCGGACGATTGACACTCATTTGAAGCGCTTGCGTGAAAAATTGGGAGCCGCAGGAGAGTCGGTCGAGACGGTGCGCGGGGTTGGTTACCGTTTTGCCGATGGTTGATCGATCAACGCCAAGCGGCGGCGCGCTTCCCCCGCAGTCTCATCAGGTGGTATTGTGACGAAGAGCCTACTCAAACTCATGGTGGCCCTCTCGGGTCTCGTGGTGCTCGTCGTCGGGGTTTCTGGCGTCGTCGCGCAGCGCGGTTTGAAGAACAGAGAGATCGAACAGTCCGCACGCTCTCTCGAGGCGCAAGCCAGTCTGGTTCGCGAGCTGATCCACGGCAGGGATCTCGATTCAGACGACCACGCGAACTTCGATACGATCGCCGATCACGCGGCACAAGCGGCTGGGGCAAGAGTTACGCTCATTGATGCCTCGGGTGTCGTCGTGGGCGATTCCGACGTGCCGATCGAGCGGCTGTCGATGTTAGAGAATCACGGCGATCGGCCCGAAGTTCGCGCGGCACTTTCCGGAAGTGTCGGCCAGAAC
>JAFDAW010000343.1 GCA_019313605.1 Deltaproteobacteria bacterium | reverse complement strand
ATCGTCTATTCGCGGCACCCAGAAAATTTGGCCAATCTCGTCGGTGCGCTCGGGCCCCACGAGCCCTATCTGCGCGGTGCGCCGCCGGATCTCCCTTTCACGCTCGACGTCGAGACGCTCCAGCACGGCCTGAATTTCACATTGACTTCCAAGCTCGGGGACATCGATCTACTCGGTGAGATCGTTGGCGGAGGCGGCTACGAGCAGTTGATCTCGGACAGTATTGAAATCGAATTATTCGGAGTCCACTGCCGCTGCCTCGGTCTCGAGAAGCTGATCCAAGTCAAACGCGCAGCGGGGCGCCCAAAGGATTTCGAAGTGCTCGCCGAACTCGAATCGATTCGCGATAGCGACGAATGATGCGGACGCGGGTTCGCGAGCGGACGAGCTGGGCTCGTCCGCGATGCGCAGGCCAGCTTTGCTGGCCCGCGATTCCCGCCGCCTCCACCAATAGAATCAAGGTTAGGCTTCAGTGATTACGTTTCTTGTGAGTCCGGGGAGGGGGCGCTACCGCCCGTCCTGCAAATTCTCGAGTTCGGACCAGCGCGCGTACGCGGCCTCGAGTTCCCCGTTCAGCGCGGTCATCCGCTCGTGGATCCGAGCTTGCTCGGCCGCGCTCTTCTTGTAGAAGCCGGGCTCGCTTAGGCGCTCGAGCAGTCCACTCTGTTCGGTCTCGAGTGATTCGATCTTTGAGGGCGCCTGCTCGAGCTCTCGTGCCTGCTTGAACCCGAGCTTCCGGGGCTTCGACTTCGCCACGTTCACGCGCGTCGTGGACTCGGCGGACTTCGCCGTGACCGCCATCGGCATGTTGCGGCGGCGAACCCAATCCGAGTAGCCGCCCACATACTCCTGGATCTTGCCGTCGCCCTCGAAGGCCAGCGTCGAGGTCACCACGTTGTCGAGGAACGCCCGGTCGTGGGAAACGAGCAGGATCGTGCCCCGGTAGTCGATCAGAAGTTCCTCGAGCAATTCGAGGGTCTCGATGTCGAGGTCGTTGGTCGGCTCGTCGAGCACAAGCAGGTTGGCGGGCTGGGCAAAGAGGCGAGCAAGCAGCAGGCGGTTGTGCTCGCCACCCGAGAGCGCCTTCATCGGCGTGCGCGCGCGGTCGGGACTGAACAGGAAGTCCTGCAGGTAGCCGATCACGTGGCGACGTTCGCCGTTGATCTCGATGTATTCGCGGCCCTCCGCGAGGTTCTCGATCACGGTCTTTTCTAGTTCCAGCGCGGCGCGCAGCTGATCGTAGTAGGCAATCTCGAGCCTCGTGCCGAGGCGCACCTGGCCGGAGGTCGGCGCGAGCTCGCCTAGCAGGAGCCGCAGCAGCGTGGTCTTGCCGACCCCGTTCGGCCCGACCAGGCCGATGCGATCCCCGCGCATGATGCGCAGCGAAAAGTCGCTCACGAGGGGCGTGTCGCTCCCATCCCATGCGTACGTGACGTGCTGCGCTTCGGCGACGAGCTTGCCCGAGCCGCGCCCCTCGTCGAGCGCGAGGCGCACCTTGCCCTCGACCTCGCGGCGCGCGGCGCGCTCTTCGCGCAGCGCAATCAACGCGCGCACGCGGCCCTCGTTGCGCGTGCGGCGCGCCTTGATGCCTTGGCGAATCCAGACTTCCTCCTGTGCGAGCTTCTTGTCGAAGAGCGCGGCATGGCGCGCCTCCTCTTCGAGCGCGGCCGCCTTCTTGGCGAGGTAGGTCGGATAATTGCACGCCCACGACGTGAGCACGCCACGGTCGAGTTCGACGATGCGCGTTGCGAGCCTCGTCAGGAGCGCGCGATCGTGCGTCACGAAGAGCACGCCACCGCGCAGCTCGACCAACTGCTCCTCGAGCCACTGGATCAGCTCGATGTCGAGGTGGTTGGTGGGCTCGTCGAGCAGCAACAGATCCGGGTCGGAGATGAGCGCCTGTGCGAGCGCGACGCGCCGCCGCCAACCGCCCGAGAGCTCGCCGATGCACGTGTCGGCGGGCAACTCGAGACGCGCGAGCATATCGTCGACGCGCTGGCCGAGCGCCCAGCCGTTGCACGCGTCGATCTCGTGCTGCAGGACTTCCATCCGCTTTATCTGCGACGCGTCTTCGGCGACGGCGTGGGAGACATGGTGGAACTCCGCGAGCAGACGGCCGACGTCGGCGAGGCCCGTCGCCACGATGTCGTAGACGCTGGCGCCGTCGTCCTCCGGCAGGTCCTGCGAGAGCCGGGCAACCGAGAGTCCCGGCTGCCGCCAGACCTCACCGGTATCGGTCATCACTTCGCCGTGCACGATCTTGAGCAGCGTCGACTTGCCGGCGCCATTGCGGCCGATCAGGCAGACGCGCTCACCCGCATCGATCTGGAAGCTCGCCTCCTCGAGCAAGGCGTGCCGGCCGAAAGAAATGGAGACGCGATCGAAGCGGAGAAGCGGCATGGGGCGGGGAGCATAGACCCCGCGCGCGTCGTTAAACAAGTGGCAAGTTGGTGATTTCAATTGCCGACGATAACTATGCACTCGCTGCCTAGCTGAAACTAGGTTAACGACACTCGTCCGTGACGCCTTCTAGCGGGTCGCGGGTGTCATAAGAGGGCTGGCCTGCGGAACGCGGCTCCTACGAGCCGCAGGTGAGATCAACTGGAGCTGGGTTCGCGTTGCCACGACTCCGAGG
>JAFDAW010000101.1 GCA_019313605.1 Deltaproteobacteria bacterium | reverse complement strand
CAGCAGCTTCCAGAAGTGCTGGCTCTTTTGCAGCAGCTTCATCTTGGGCTTGCCGAGCGGCACGATGTAGCGCCCGATGTTGATCACCTTCTTGGCGCTTCCGATATCCGTCGAACTCAGCAGCGGCGCGTACGTGCAGGGATCGCGCGTCAGGAAGTCGTAGATGCAGTGGCGGCTCGCGTCGACGCCGGTCGCGAACGTCGACCAGGCGACCGGAGACATCGAGGGAACGCGGGTGTCGAGCGGCCGGAAGACGCCGCACTCCGCGAGCTTCTGGAAGTTCGGCAGGCGGCCTTCGCGCATGAGCTTCGTCGTCATGCCCGGGTCCATTCCGTCCAACCCGAGAATCACGACCTTCTTGGCCATCGCGGCCTTGTAGGGGTTGCCGACCTTGATCAACTTGATGGCGGCGCGAATCGGCCAGGTGAGAATGATCGCGAACGCGAGTGCAAACGTGACCAGCAGGACCAGCATCGATCCGCCCAGCGCGAACCCCGCGCCGGGGCCGATGTAGGCGTGCGCTTCACTCGCAGTCAGGGCTAGAACAAGGGACCACGCTGCGGTGATCGACCCGTGTCGCGCGAAGTTCATGATCTCCTGGGGACCTCTCGAACAGAATCGACGGCTTTCTTCGGAGGTCGGCCGTGGCGACTGCTCCGGCTTCTCGGACACTGGCCGTAGCGGCTATAGTATACCATTCGGAACCCGCCAGGCGTGACTGGGTTCCAAGCGCAGTGGCTGGAGAATGGATTTTATGTTGTTAAGAAACGCACGTGCGACGTTTTTCACCCGGCGCGCGAAAGTGCTGGGTTCACTCGCAGTTATCGCAATATTATGCGGCTGCGAGATGTCGCGGCAGGACCATCTGATCGAGGCCCGCGCCGCACTCGCGGACGCTGCCTATGACGATGCCGTCGCCGCTGCTGAGGCCGGGCTGCGCGCCGCTGCGCAGGACGTGCCCGATGACGCGACCTCGTGGGGGCTCGAACTCGCGAAACTCGAAGCGCACGCGCGGGCGGGTCACGGCGAAGAGGCAAAAGCCCAACTCGCCCGGCTCGCGGAACTCCATCCGAACCGGGTGGAGGCGAGCGAATACTTCGCCACCGCGCATCAGCTCCGCGGCGCGGGGGCCGGAACCGCGGCGATCGAGGTGCTCGATCGGGGTGCGATCCTGTTTCCCTACGAGCCCGTGATCGGGCGCATGATCGAGGAGTCGGGTGAGAGCGGAGATCCGGCCGAACTCGAACTGCTCAGAAGCCTCGGGTACGTCGAGTAGGCGCGGATTTCCCTCTTTTCAGTTGGAACCAGCGGCGGGATCGGCGGCGAGGATCTTGTTCCGCTCCCGCTCGTACGCGTACTCGTCGATCTCTCCTCGCTGCCGCCGCTCTTCCAGGTCCGCGAGGGCGCGAAGGGTCTTCGCAGAGATCCCGGCGGGAATGGTCTGCTGGCCTGCCGGTTGTTCCGGCTCGGCTTCCGCCTCGCTCTCGGGTTCGTCGCTCTCCATCAAGATGGTCTTTCGAATCATCTGGCCGCTCGGCGTGACCCGCGTTCGAGTGGGCCTTTCGAAAATCTTGTTGCTCCACGAGATGGCCAGAGACTGCTCGTCGACCAGCCTCATCGCCTTGCTCGGGAGGATTCGAAATTTGCTCGGAAACTTGCCGATCTTCGGTTCGGGCAGGGAGTCCTTTCTCCGAGGTGGGATTTCCCAACTCGATCGTGAGAGATGTAGAAAAAGATGTTCCCCGTGGGCGTAGGCGAGGAAGCTCGTCAGATATTTCGTTTCGAAGATCCCGAAGCGCTTTTCGCGCCGAATCGAGTAGACGATGACGCGCTGGTTGGGAGCCGCTTCTCGCAAGCCCTTCGCGAGCCCCTCGGAGATCCCGTCGATCTCCTCGATGTGAAAAGCCGGCACGCGTTGCTGCGAATCCTTGGCGGTGAGGCGAATGTCGATCCGAGCGAGTATGTGAGAGAGCCGCACAGGCGCGATGGTGATCGGGTGGTTCAACTCGATGTTGTCGCCCCGCTTGGAGATCAGCTGGACGGTGACTCCCTTCTGATTGAGGATCGTCTTTCTCGTCGTCATGCAGCCCGCGAGTGTGGCCGCGAACACGACGAGTGCTGCGAGTGCGATGAATTTCCGGTTGATCATCGCGGGAAGGCTACCCCACGCCGATTTCGGACGCCCCGCCCGCATGGGATCGAGTGCTGGGTGCGGCGCTCAACCGAGCAGGCGGTGGACGATTTGGTGTGCGCCGAAGCTCGCCGCGTAGGCGAGGACGAGCAGGTAGCTGAATGCGAAGGCCGGCCAGCGCCAGGAGTTCGTCTCGCGCCGCATGATCGCGAGCGTCGACATGCACTGGAGAGCAAAAATGAAGAAGACCAGCAGGGATGCCACCGTCGCCGCGTCGAAGACCTTCTCTCCGGTTCGCGGATCGATGTCGTTCTGGACGGCCGCGCGCAGTGATGCGTCCTCATCGGTCGCGGCGTAGATCTGGGCCAGCGTCGCGACGATGACCTCGCGAGCGGCCAGGCTCGCGACCAGTCCGATCCCGATCTTCCAGTCGAAGCCCAACGGCTCGATCAGCGGCTCGATCGCATGCCCGGCCTTTCCCGCAAAGCTGTTTTCGATCGCGTAGCGACTCGCCTCTGCGGGGCTCGCACCGGGCGGCGCTTGTTGCTGCGGGAAGGTGAGCAGGCACCACAAGACCATCGAGACCGCGAGGATGATCGTGCCGGCGCGGCGCAGGAACGCCCACGTGCTTCTCCATACCTGGCTGGCGAGCAACCTTGCGGTCGGCATCCGGTAGGGGGGAAGCTCCATATAAAAGGGCATCGCGTCTTCCTGCAGCAGGGTGCGGGTCAGCACCGACGCCACCAACAGCGCCGTCAGCGAGCCGATCGCGTAGAGCGCGAGCAACACGAGTCCCTGTAGGCCAAACGGACCGGCCACCGTCACGGCGGGCACGAAGGCTCCGATCAGGAGCGCGTAAACCGGCAATCGCGCCGAGCAGGTCATCAGCGGCGCGACGAGGATCGTGACCAATCGGTGGCGCGGCGACGGAATCGTGCGCGTGGCCATGATCCCGGGCACCGCACACGCGTAGGAGGAGAGCAGCGAGACGAAAGCGCGACCCTCCAGGCCGACCCCCGCCATCACGCGGTCGATGACGAACGCCGCGCGCGCCATGTAGCCGATGTCCTGAAGGAAATAGAGCAGCGTGAAGAGCAGCGCGATCTGCGGCACGAAGATGATCACGGAGCCGACGCCCGCGATCAGTCCGTCTGCGAGAAAATCGGCGAACAGCCCGGCGGGAAGCTGGGTGTGCACTAAATTGCCGAGACCCGCAACGCCCGCGTCGATGAAATCCATCGCCGGTTGTGCCCAGGCGAAGATGAGCTGGAAGAAGGCGACCATCACTGCCGCAAAGAGCAGCGGGCCGATCACCGGGTGCAGCACGATTCGATCGATGGCGTCGCTCTTGCGGCTTCTGCCGGGATGCCGGGTGAGCACGTGCTCGAGGATCGACTCGACCCAGCCCGCGCGAGCGAGGACCTCTTCTGGCGGCATTACGTGCGGGCGGCTCCATTCCTCGGGCTTGGCGAAGAGTCGCCTCAGCTTTGCGATCCCGATGCCGCGGTGGCCCACCACGCCGATGACGGGAATGCCCAGAGCCCGCTCGAGTCGCGGCATGTCGAGGCGGCCGCCGCGCGCCCGGAATTCATCGGTCATCGTGAGCACGAGGCAAGTGGGTATCTCGCGGTGCAGGATCTGGGCGAGCATCAACAGCGAGCGCTCGAGCGTGTTGGCGTCGGCGACGACCGCGAGTGCCTGCGGTACACCGTTGAGTTTTCCGTCGAGCACGCGCACCACGACTTCTTCGTCGGGGCTGACGGGCGAGAGGCTGTAGGAGCCCGGCAGATCGATCACCACCGATCGGCGCCCTTCGAAGGTCGCCGAGCCCTCTCGGCGCTCGACGGTCACGCCCGGGTAGTTGCCGACCTTCGCACGCAGACCGGTCAGGGCGTTGAAGAGGGTGGTCTTGCCAGAGTTCGGGCTTCCGACCAGACCGAGTCGCAGCGGAACTGGTGCTGCCGCGGTGTTCACGCCGCGGACTCTTCGTCGGTCGAAATCACCCGGATCAGTGCGGCTTCCGAGCGCCGCAAGCAGATCTGGCCGCCGCGCAGGTAGAACGCGATCGGGTCGCGGAGAGGTGCGCGTCGGACGACGCGAATTTCGGTTTCGGGCAGGAAGCCGAGCTCGAGCAGGCGGTGACCTTCGGGTGTGGTCGCGTCGACGTCGGTAATCGTCGCGTGGGAGCCCGGGGCCAGCGACGAGAGCGGCACGCTGGCGTCACAGACGAGAGTAGGTCTGAAGGATTCGGTAACGAGGGATTCTGTGGGTAGCGCCATGATTCCTGACCGAGGTCTTCTCGGGATTGCCGGGGTTCGAGAGGGACCGCTTTTGAGTTCTTATCGGCTTTTCCGGCCTTTCAATTGAAAACGATTTTCGTTTTCGCTTAATAAAATTTAGCGCTCTTGGCGGCTCGGCGCCATGCTTTCTAGTGGGGCCATTTGCCCCATTTTGCCTTATTGAGCGGGGTGTTACGGGCGTGGCTCTTATATGCGAACGCGTTCGCTATTCGTTCTCGCTGCGCAGCTGGCGCGCCATCAGCCGGCGCGCGCCCTCTGCAGGCGTGATCTTTCCTCGGATGAGTTCGTCGACCATCGCGGCGATCGGCAACTCGACGCCGTGGCGGCGCCCGAGTTCGCAGGCCCCCTCGGTCGTCCGGACGCCCTCCGCAACCTCGTTCATGCCGCTCATAATGTCTGAAAGGCTCTCTCCGCGCCCGAGGGCGAGCCCGACCCGGCGATTTCGGGAGAGGTCGCCCGTGCAGGTCAGCCAGAGGTCGCCCGTCCCCGCGAGCCCGAGAAAGGTCGTCGCGTCGGCGCCCATCGCGATGCCCAACCGGGTGATTTCCCGGAGGCCTCGCGTCATCACGGCCGCGCGGGCGTTCAGCCCGAAGCCGAGTCCGTCACAGACCCCCACGGCGATCGCGATCACGTTCTTGAGCGCGCCACCGAGTTCGACACCCACGACGTCGTTGCCCGTATAGCAGCGGAATTCTGGCGAAGAGAGCGATTCCTGGACAGATACCGCGTAGGTCTCGTCGCGGCAGGCGACCGTCACCGCGGTGGGCTGTCCGTCGGCGACCTCGCGGGCGAACGAAGGGCCCGAAAGGAAGGTCAGGCGCGGATGGTGGACCGGGTCGAGCACATCTCGGAACACCTCGTCCATCAGCATGCAGGTTCCGTTCTCGATCCCCTTGACGGTCGAAATCAGGATGCTCGTATCGGACAGCTCGCGATTGGCGCGCGTCATTACGTCCCGCACGAATTGACTCGGGATCGCGCAGATGACCAGTTCGCGGTCCCGTAGTGCTTCCGACATGTCCGAAGTCGCGCGCGCATTGGAGGGAATTTCGAGATCCGACAGATACCTAGGGTTTTTCCGATCGCGGTTGATGCTTTCGGCTAGATCTGGATCGTGCGCCCAGATCGTGACGTCGTGATTTCGCGCGCAAAGAAGCGCGAGGCAGGTTCCGAAACTTCCGGCGCCGAGTACTGCGATCGGGATGCTCACGGTGCCCATCATATACCCGCGCGAATACCATTTCGAGGCGTCAAAATTCTTGACGCCCGCGGGGGTCCCCGGTACCTTCCGCGCGGTTTTCGTAAGTAGTTCAAGTAGTTCCCACTTCTTTTGATGCGCGCGGAGGACGCGACCCATGCTCGCCGAGTACACCGGCGTTTTGGTGATCCTCGTCTTGGGGGTGGTGGTCGCATGCGCGATGCTCGGCATCCACCTGCTGCTCGGGCCGCGCCGCAAATTCGCCGGAAAACACGAACCGTTCGAATGCGGTGAGTCGCAGATCGTTAGTCCGCGCCGCCGCTACGCGGTCAAGTTTTACATGGTCGCGATTCTCTTTGTCGTCTTCGACGTCGAGGCGATCTTCTTCTACCCGTGGGGCGCGGTCTTCCAGGATCTCGGCTGGTTCGGTTTCATGGCGATGTTCATCTTTACGATTCCGCTCGCCATCGGACTGATCTACGAGTGGATGAAGGGCGGTCTCGAATGGTGATCTCCGACGAGACGCGTTCGCAGATCGACGAGGCCATCTCGAAGTATCCCAAGAAGCGGGGCGCGCTTCTCCCAGCGATACATCTCGTTCAAGCAGATCACGGCCACGTCTCCAAGGAGTGCGCGGTCGAACTCGCCGAAATCTTCGAGATTCGCCCGATCGAGGTGATGGAAGTCGTCACTTTTTACAACATGTTCTTCGATTCACCGCAGGCCAAGCATCACGTCTACGTGTGTACGAACCTGCCCTGCTCGCTGCGCGGTTCGCGAGGTCTGCTGAGCCAGCTGGAGTCGCATCTCGGTGTGACCGCTCCCGGAGAAACTCCGGACGGCCGCATCTTTCTCGGCCACGAAGAGTGCCTGGGAGCTTGTGGGTATGCGCCCATGATGCGTGTCGATGACGAATATCACGAGGATCTCGACGTCGAAAAGGCGAAGCAGATCCTCGATTCACTCGGTAAATAGGGGTCGCTGTGCTCGAGAGTCCCTACGTGACCCAATATCTGACCGAGCACTTCGCCGAGGCCGACTACCCGACCCTCGAGGGCTACGAGCGCTTCGGCGGTTACGCGGCCGCGCGCAAGGCCCTGACCGAGATGACTCCCGACGACGTGATCGAAGTCGTCAAGACCGCAGGCTTGCAGGGTCGCGGGGGCGCGGGCTTCCCGGCGGGCATGAAGTGGTCGTTCATGCCCAAAGAAGACGATCGCCCCAAGTACCTGATTTGCAACGCCGACGAATCCGAGCCCGGGTCGTTCAAGGACCGGATCATGCTCGAGCGCGGAGCGCATCAGATGCTCGAGGGCATCCTGATCGCGGCTTGGGCGACCGGAGCTACCGCCACCTTCATCTACATTCGAGGCGAGTACGCCTTTCCCGCCACCCAAGTGGAGCGCGCCGTCGCTGAGGCCTACGCGAAGGGTTATCTCGGCGACAACATAATGGGCACGGGTTTTCACCACGATGTGCGGGTGACGCGCGGCGCGGGCGCCTATATCTGTGGGGAAGAGACCGGACTGCTCGAATCGCTCGAGGGCAAGAAGGGCCAGCCCCGCAAGAAGCCGCCGTTTCCCGCGCAGTACGGCGCATTTGGCATGCCGACGACGGTCAACAACGTGGAGACCTTTTCTCACGTTCCGCACATCATCGCCAAGGGCGCCAATTGGTTCCGCGGATTCGGGACCGAGAAGAGCCCCGGCACGACGATTTTCGGCGTGTCGGGTCACGTGGTCCGCCCGGGCCTCTACGAGTTGCCGCTCGGAACGCCTTTGTCCGAGATCGTTTTCGAACACGCGGGCGGAGTTCCCGGCGGGCGCAAGGTGAAGGGTGTCATCCCGGGCGGCATGTCGATGCCGATTCTGCCCGCCGGCCAACTCGACGTCCCGATGGCGAACGAATTTCTGCGCGAACAAAAGACAATGCTCGGTACCGGCGGGGTCATGGTGATGGACGAGACCACCTGCATGGTTCGAGCTGCGAGTGTGATCTCATACTTCTTCCGCGACGAATCGTGCGGTCAGTGCACCCAATGCCGCGAGGGTACGGGGTGGATGAACAAGATCGTCGATCGGATCGAGCGTGGAGCGGGTGAAGAAGAAGACATCGACGTGCTAGGCGACGTTGCCGGCAAGATGGAGGCGAAGACGATCTGCGCATTTGCAGACGCTGCCGCGTGGCCGATCCAGGGGCTGCTGCGCCACTTCCGCGACGATTTCGTCGAGCACGTCCGACAGCGCAAGTGCCCATTTCCGGGGAGCTTCGAACTCTGATGCCGAAGATCACGATCGACGGGAATGAGCTCGAGGTTGCCGAAGGGCGCACCATCCTTCAGGCGCTCGACGACGCGGGCCTGCTGATGAACGGCATCGATATCCCCCATTATTGTTGGCACCCCAAGCTGCCCATCGACGGATCGTGCCGCTTGTGTCAGGTGGAAGTCGAGGGCATTCCCAAGCTCCAGATCGCCTGCGACACGCCGGTGCGTGACGGGATGGTGGTGCACACCCAGAACGAACGCGTGAAGCAAGCGCGCGAAGGCGTGATGGAGTTGCTGCTCGTCAACCATCCGCTTGATTGCCCGATCTGCGATCAGGCGGGCGAGTGTAAGTTGCAGGACTACACGTACGACTACGGGGTGAAGGCGTCTCGCTCCAAGGAGCCGCGGCGCGCGCTCAAGAAGAACGTCGACCTGGGCCCGACGATCGTCTTCGATCAGGAGCGCTGCATCCTGTGTCGCCGCTGCGTGCGTTTCTGTCGAGAGATTCCGAAAACCGGTGAGCTCGCGATCTTCAACCGCGGTGATCATTCTGTGATCGAGACCTTCCCCGGGACGCCACTCGACAACGATTATTCGATGAACGTCGCGGACATCTGTCCGGTCGGGGCGCTTACCACGAAGGACTTCCGTTTCAAGATCCGGGTCTGGTTCCTCGAGGATGTTCCCGGCATCTGCACGGGGTGTTCGAACGGCTGCAACATCCACCTCGGTGTCGCGAACAACAAGGTCTACCGCTATGTGCCGCGCCGTAACGATGCGGTGAACGACACCTGGATCTGTGACGCGGGCCGAATGAGCTATCGCAGGATCGGCGCTCCGGACCGTCTGCGCGAATGCGCGGTGCGCGACGAGTCGGGGCGGCTCGATCCCGTCGGACTCGATCAAGCGATCGAAGTCGCGGCGAGCCGGTTGGGCCGACTCATCGAGTCGAAGGGCCCCGGCGTGATCGCAGGGCTCGCGTCCGCGCACGCCACCAACGAGGACCTCTTCACCTTCCGGCGCTTTCTCGCGGCCTTGGGTTCGGAAACACTCGGCGTCGCGGTCGTGCGCGGCAAGGCGGACGATCTGCTCATCAAGGAAGAGAAGGCGCCCAACGCCGTCGGCGCGCGCGAACTCGGATTTGGCGATGCGCGCACGGTGGTGGATCGAATCGGCAGTGGCGGAGTCGATGCTGTGATCGCGCTCGGACATGATGCGTTGCAGGAAGGGATGCTCGGCAGCGAAGAGCCGCTCGCGAACCTCGATACAGTGATCGTGCTCGACACTCACGCATCCGAATTGCAGCGCGTCGCGCACGTGATCGTCCCGGTGCGGCACGCGGCCGAAAAGCTCGGCACCTTCGTCAACGCAGCGCGCCGTGTTCAGCGCGTGGTTCCCGCCGTTGAATCGATGTGGGAGACGTATTCCGACGGAGAAGTGATCGCGAAGCTCGGCGCCGCACTCGG
>JAFDAW010000002.1 GCA_019313605.1 Deltaproteobacteria bacterium | reverse complement strand
CGGGAACTCGCGGACGACTGCGGCCTTTCGATGTTCGAAGCCCACCGGGCCCTGCATCAACTCTTCGACAGCAAGGCGATTCGATTGGTCGACGACTGCCTCTACGCCAAGGATCTGGAAGCCCTTTCGGCCTGCCTCGAGCCCACGTAACCCCCGCAAACCATGACGGGTCGGCTTAGATAGGGACGTCTCTCTCTAATTGGATGGTGGGTCTCTGATCCTGAAGAGGGTCTTCGGGGTGGGGGGGCTGTGGGTTGGGTTCGGGCTCTGTTAGCGTGGATTCTCCGGCTTGGCTGGGGGGGATGCGTGGGTCGCGGATTCGTGGTTTTTGGGGTGTTGGTGGCAGCCCTGTTCGCTTCGGGGTCCGCGTCTGCGGCATTTGACACTTCGTTCGACGACGCCCCTTTCGAAGTCACCGCCGACACCCTTGAATACGAGCGCGCGCGCGATGTGTATGTGGCGCGCGGAAACGTTCGTCTGGTTCAGAAAGGCAAGACGCTTTCGGCCGATTGGATCAGCTTCAGCCGCCGCGGCGGTCGCGGTGTCGCGAGCGGGAACGTGGTCTTTTCCAACGGCGCCGACACCATCTTCTCCAGTTTCGTCGAGTTCAACCTCACCACACTGCAGGGCGTCCTTCTGAGGGCACGCTTCGACGCTTCGGAGAATCGATTCCGGATGGAGGGAGAGGAGATCGTCAAGACCGGGGATCGCACCTACACCTTCGAGGAAGGGCGCTTTACGACCTGTCGCTGCCCCGATGACGGCGCGGATCCGTGGGAGATCCGCGCGGCGAGCGCCGATCTAGAGGTCGAGGGCTATGCGGTCGCCCGCAATACGACGATGAACATTCTCGGTGTCCCGATTCTCTGGATGCCCTGGATGCTCTATCCGATCAAGACCGAACGCGATTCGGGTTTCCTGTTTCCAGAATTCGGTTATCGCAGTCGAACCGGCTACGAGGTGGGGCTGCCTTTTTTCTGGGCGGTGGCACCCAACGTCAATGTGACGCTGACGCCGAGTTGGCTTTCGAAGCGCGGTGTGAAGGGTGAGGTCGCGGCGGAGTATCTCGTTGGGGAGCACTCGTCGGGCGAGGTCTTTGTTTCATTCATCCACGACGACGACGTCGAGGCCAATACCGTCGAGTATCCCTACGACCGCGAGCGCTGGATTGCGAAAGGGCATCAGGATTTCTATCTGCCGCTCGGTTTGAGGCTCAAGTCGGAGTTCGAGGTTGTTTCCGACAACGCCTATCCCTCGGACTTCCGCGATCTCCCCCATTCCCGGCACGATCGATTCCTGACTTCGAACGTGTCGGCGACGAAGCACTTCAGAGAGTCCGGTGATTACGGCTTCGTCGCCGCGGTACACCACGCCGACGACATGCAGAATCCGGACGACCAGGATCGCGACGACTACCTGCTACAGCGTCTCCCGAGCGTCGATCTCGTCATGCTTCCGACGCGAGCCCCGTGGATCGAGCAGTTGGTCCCCTCGTTTGACGTCGAGTACACCTATTTCGGACAGTACGAGAACCCGGATGAATCGTTTGCGGACCGGGATGGGGACGGGAAACCCGACGCGCTCTCGACGAATGGGCTCTTCTACGACGTCGGGATCGACGCGCTCTCCAGCATTGGGGCCGTCGCACGCCCGGGCGGGCAAGAACAGCAGAAACGGGGCGGGACGAATCTGGACCCCCACGCAGACGATTTTGACAGCATCTTGAATCCGGGTGGTTCGGAGGGGAACGGGCGATTCGATGAGGGGGAACCGCTCGCAGATCGCGGCCACCGCATCAAGCTGAACCCGAGACTCGCGTTGCCCGGGCGGCTCGGTAACTACTTCGAGGTGTATCCCGAGGTCGGCTGGCGGCACACTTTCTACGACACCCGGGAGCGGGATCAGGAGAATTGGGGCTCGCTCACGGGTCGCGTGGATCTCCGCACGCGCTTGCGCGGCAGCCCTGGCAAGGGTGTCACCCACATCATGGAGCCACGGATTGGTTACGCGATCGTGACGACGCCGAGCTTCGACGACGTCCCGATCTTCACGCCCGATACCGCCGTGCCCCAGACGCGCGTTCGCCAGCTGAACCTCGACAACGTGACGAGGGATGGCGCGGATCGGCTCGACGACTTCAACGGTCTCACCTGGGGAATCAATAACCGGTTCTACAGTCAGGGAAACGCCGAACAGGGCCCGCGGATGCTCGCCGAATTCACCGTCGTATCGCAGTACGACTTTTCCGACGGCGGGCAATTCGGAAATTTGGTCATCGATGGAATGGCACACCTCGGTGAGTTCACCGACGTACGCTTCAATGCGGGTTTCGACCCCGAAGAGTCGAGGCTCGAGGAAGCCCTTGCAGAAGGAGTGTGGCGAGCAAATCGTTTGGCGCTGCGGCTTCGCTACCGCTACCTGAGAACCATCCCGCAGTTCTTCGAAAATTTCCTCGAGATCAACGAGCGATACGATAATTTTCGGAGAGACTTCAATCGGATCAATCAGATCGGCGGTACGGTGGCTTACCGGTTGAGTTCGAACTGGCTGGCTCGCTACCGGGGAGCCTATGCGTTCGAGCGTTCCTTCTCGCTCACGCATCGGCTGGGCATCGAATATCTCAGTCAATGTGATTGTTGGGCGATGGGGGTCGAGGCTCGCCAGAATCGCGATACCGGATTCGAGGTCAGCGTGGTTTACCGGGTCGTCGGACTCGGAAACGATCCGTCGACTTCCAAGGAGTCGGGGCTGGCTCAATTCAGCTTGCTTGACGATATCTAGTGCGTTTGATAACAACGCGTTTTTAAACTGTTTTTCTTCCCCCGGGCGATCGCCTGCCCGTCGAGAGGCCGAGTTGCACCGCCCGTCCCGAGAATCGTTCGACGAACTCGCAAAGCGTGGAAACTGGATCCCCGTCGTGCGCGAGATTCGCGCCGATCTCGACACCGCGCTGTCGCTCTTCAAGCGACTCGACGATGGCGAGACGAGCTTTCTTTTTGAGTCGGTCGCGGGTGCCGAGAAGTGGGCCCGCTACAGCTTCATGGGACGCGGCGCACGCGCGATCTTCCGGACCCGCGGACAGACCGTTGAGTGGACCGAGTCGGAGCAGAGCCAGAACTTTGAGATCGAGGGTGACCCCCTCGTCTATCTGCGAGACAAGCTGGCCGCAATCGACGCGGCGATTCCAGAGACAGGCGGCGATTTGCCGCCATTCCTCGGCGGCGCGGTCGGATTCGTGAGCTACGACTGGGTTCGCTTCGTCGAAAAGATTCCCGACACAAATCCGGATGAGGTCGGCTTGCCGGACCTCTGGTTCATCTTTCCGGAGATCGTGGTGATCCACGACAGCGCGCGGCACACGGCCTTCGTGGTGCGTCATGTCGAGGTACGGCCCGGTGACGATCACGCTGCGATCTACGAGGCGGCCGTGTCGGACGTGGACGCCGTGGTGCGGAAATTGCGCGAGCCGCTACCGGTCGACGTGGAACGAGAGGCGTTGCGCGCCCCGATGGAGTTGGTGCGATCCTCGACCCGTGAAGCGTTTCACGAGATCGTCAAGCGAGCCAAGGAGTACATCGAGGCTGGCGATGTTTTTCAAGTCGTGCTCTCGCAGCAGTTTCGCGTGCCCCTTCAGGTGGATCCGTTTACCATCTACCGGCATCTGCGATCGATCAATCCGAGCCCCTATCTATTCTTCATGCGCTGCGACGGGGCGGTGATGATTGGTTCGTCGCCAGAAGCGCTCGTGAGACTCACCGGTAGCAAGATCGATGTGCGACCCATTGCCGGGACGCGGCGCCGCGGCGCCAGCCCTGAAGAGGACGAGGTGATCGAGGCGGGTCTGCTTGTCGACGAGAAGGAGCGCGCGGAGCACCTGATGCTCGTCGACCTTGGCCGCAATGACGTGGGGCGGGTTGCGGCCATCGGTAGCGTGCAGGTGAGTGAATTCGCGATCATCGAACGCTACTCGCATCTGATGCATATTGTGTCCAATGTCCAGGGCGAATTGCGGCCCGGCCTCGACTGGTTGGACCTTCTGCGTGCGACGTTCCCGGCGGGCACATTGTCGGGCGCACCGAAGGTCAGGGCGATGGAGATCATCGACGAACTCGAGACGCTCCGGCGCGGCCACTACGGCGGTTGTGTGGGGTACATCGATTATTCGGGCAACATGGATACCGCGATCGCCATTCGAACGATGCTGGTGAAGGATGGCGAGATCTTCATGCGCACGGGGGCCGGGATCGTCGCGGACTCCGATCCGGATTACGAGTTCGAAGAAACCATGACGAAGGTCCAGGCTCTCATCGAAGCAATCGACATGGCGCGCGAGGGGATCGATTGATGACGGCCCAATCTGCGAAAGCCACGGCGCCTGTGCGGCTCTTGATGATCGATAATTACGATTCCTTCACCTTCAACCTCGTTCAATACCTGGGTGAACTCGGTGCCGAGGTCGAGGTCGTTCGAAACGATGTCGAGACAGTCGAGGTGCTGCTCGAGCGAGACCTCGCTGGAGTGGTGATCTCGCCCGGTCCCGGTGAGCCCAAGGCCGCCGGCATTTCCGTCGACATGGTTTCGGCCTGTGCGCAGCGCGGCATTCCGCTGCTGGGTGTCTGCCTTGGCCACCAGTCGATTGGCATAGCGTTTGGTGGGCAGATCGTTCGCGCCCGATCGATCATGCACGGAAAAACCTCGTCGATCGAGCACGATGGGAGTGGAGTCCTTCAGGGGATCGACTCACCATTCGAAGCGACTCGTTACCATTCGCTGGTGATTGAACGGGATACCTGCCCCGAAGATCTGGTGATCACGGCCCACAGTGACGATGGCGAGATCATGGCGGTTCGGCATCGAGAATTTCCGATCGAGGGTGTGCAGTTTCATCCGGAGTCGATCCTGACGCGTGTCGGGAAGACGGTGCTCGGCAGCTTTCTGGAGCGCTGTTCGACCGGAGCCACCGCGTGAGTCTCCGTATGGCGATTAGTGCCGCAATGGAGGGCTCCGAGGTGCCCGGGCCGGTCCTCGAAACCGCGTTCGCCGAAATCATGGATGGGAAGGCGTCCGATGCCCAGATGGCCGGTCTGCTCATCGCGCTGCGTTGCAAAGGTGAGACGGTTGGCGAGATCGTGACCGCTGCCAAGGCACTCCGGAGTCGAGCCGTGATGGCGGAGGGCGTCGATCCCAATGCGATCGACACCTGCGGAACCGGCGGCGACGGCGCGCAAACCTTCAACATATCGACCACGGCCGCGTTCGTCGTTGCGGGTGCCGGTGTACCGGTCGCGAAGCACGGGAATCGCGCGGCGAGCAGCAAGTCCGGCAGCGTCGACGTGCTCGAAAGCCTGGGCGTGCGCGTCGACCTTGCGGTGGGGGAGTCCGCGCGCATCCTCGCCGAGGCCGGCATCGTGACGTTCTTTGCCCCGCGCGCTCATCCGGCGATGAAGATGATTGCGCCGGTGCGTCGAGAGCTCGGCGTTCGAACGCTGATGAACTGTCTGGGGCCCCTGCTCAATCCGGCGGGTGTTCGACTGCAGCTGGTGGGTGTCTACGCGGCTGAATTGGTCGAAACGATCGCCGAAGCGTTGGGCGAGCTGGGTGCCATCCGAGCACTCGTGGTACACGGCTCGGATGGCCTGGACGAGATTACGACGCGTGGGCGGACCGATGCGGTGTTGCTGGCGGATGGGGGCACCTCGCCAATTTCGATCAACCCGGCGAGCCTGGGTTTTCCACATCCGCTTCCGGGAGCGCTTCGCGGGGGCACCGCCGAAGAGAACGCCGAGATCGTGCGCAGCCTGCTCGAAGGCGAGAGCGGTGCCAGGCGAGACATCGTGTTGCTCAATGCCGCTGCGGCGATCTGGGTGGCGGGCGTGGCCGAATCTCTCGAGGAGGGCATCGAACTCGCCCGGCGTAGCATCGATTCGGGTGCGGCCCGGGAGCGTCTCGCGATGTTGATTGCGGCGTCGGGCGCGGGAGCGGATGTCGGGGAATGAGCATCCTCGAAGAAATCCTGGTTCGAAAGCGGGCAGAGGTTTCGAGCGCCAAGCAGCGGCTCTCGGCGGACCGCATGGCTTCGGACGCAGAGGCCTGCGACGCGCCGACGCGGGGTTTTCGCACGGCACTCACGCGGGGATCCAGCCCGCGGATCATCGCTGAAATGAAACCGCGCTCCCCGAGCCGCGGCGTGATTCGGGCCGATTTTGAGCCGGTGAGCTGCGCCAAAGCCTATTTCGAAGGGGGTGCGGCCGCGATCTCGGTGCTGACTGACAACCACTATTTCGGGGGCGAATTGGCCTATCTCGAGATGGTGCGGCACGCGGTGTCGTTGCCGCTGCTGCGCAAGGACTTTTTGGTGGATGCCTATCAGGTCGACGAGGCGCGTGTCGCTGGCGCAGACGCGATTCTCCTGATCGTCGCGGCATTCCCGGGCGCCGATTCAGTAGCTGAGATACGACGACTCAGGGAGCGAGCGGGTTCGCTCGGCCTCGACGCGTTGGTCGAGGTTCACGACGATCGCGAATTCGAAATCGCAGTGGAGTGCGGTGCAAATCTCATCGGCGTTAACAATCGAGATCTTGGTACCTTTGAGGTCGATCTCGGGATCAGTGAGCGGCTCGCAGGCCGGGCGCCCGATGGAGTCGTGGTTGTTGCAGAATCTGGCATCTTTACGACAGAAGACATCTCGAGGCTCGAGTCCGCTGGGGCCGATGCATTCTTGGTGGGAGAAGCGCTGATGCGAGAACCGGATCCCGGCCTCGCATTGCGCGAACTACGGAGGAAATCGTGACGGGGAGCATTCGGATCAAGATCTGTGGGATCACGGATCCCGATGACGCACAGGCGGCGGTCGACGCCGGCGTGGATCTGATCGGGTTGAATTTTGTGTCGGGTTCGCCACGCATGCTGGATCTCAAGACTGCTGTGGCTATTTCAGAGCGAGTCGAAGGGCAGGTCGAGCGGGTGGGCATCTTTCAGGATGCAGAAGACGACGAAATCACCCGCGTGTTGCGTCGGGTCGAACTCGAGCGCGTTCAATTTCACGGAGACGAAACCGAGGAGCAGGTCGAGGCAGTCGACCTCCCCGTCATCAAGGCGCTTCGGGGCGCGGATCTCGAAGCGGCCGAAGAATATCCCGGGACGATGTTGCTGCTCGATCACCCGAGCGAAGGAGGTGGCAGTGGCGTGGCCTGGGAATGGAGTGATGCGGGTGCGCTGATCGAGAGGGGCCACGACGTCATCATCGCCGGTGGTCTCACGGCGGAGAACGTCGCCGAAGCGATTCGCGGTCTTGGCGATTTGCTTCCGTGGGGAGTCGACGTCGCATCGGGCGTCGAGGGCGACGGGCGCCGCAAAGACGAAGCCAAGATCGCGGCCTTCATCGCGGCGGTTCGAAAGGCAGAGAGCGAAGAGGAATGACAGTGGCCGATCTTCCGGGTCGTTATGGCGAGTACGGTGGGCGTTACGTGCCTGAGGTGCTGATCGCAGCGCTGCAGGAACTCGAAGAGGCCTACCCGAAGATCTCCCAGAGCAGCGAGTTCCGCACCGAACTCGAGGATTTGCTGGCTACCTACGCGGGGCGACCGACGGCTCTGACCTTTGCGCGGCGCATGACGGACGATCTCGGTGGCGCCAAGGTCTACTTGAAACGGGAGGACCTCGCGCACACGGGGGCCCACAAAGTCAACAACGTTCTCGGACAGTGTCTGCTCGCGCGATACATGGGGAAACGACGCGTGATTGCGGAGACGGGTGCGGGCCAGCACGGCGTTGCAACGGCGACGGCCTGTGCGTTGCTCGATCTGGATTGCGAAGTCTACATGGGCGAGGAGGACATCGAGCGTCAGGCCCTCAATGTTTTCAAGATGGAGTTGCTCGGAGCCCGTGTCCGCCCGGTGTCGAGTGGATCGAAAACCCTGAAAGATGCCATTAACGAAGCCATGCGAGATTGGGTGACCCACATTCGGAATACCTACTATTGCATCGGTTCGGTCATGGGCCCCCACCCCTATCCGATGATGGTCCGCGACTTTCAGCGCGTCATCGGCATCGAGGCGCGTCAGCAAATGTTGGACGTCGAAGGCCGGCTGCCCGATGTGCTCGTCGCCTGTGTTGGCGGAGGTTCGAACGCCATGGGCCTGTTTCACCCGTTCATCGAAGATGACGACGTCCAAATGATCGGCGTCGAAGCGGCTGGGGAAGGGCTCGAAACTGGGCGCCACGGAGCTGCGCTCAGTGCGGGGACTGCAGGCGTGTTGCACGGGATGTGCAGTCTCGTTCTATCCGACGACGATGGTCAGATCTTCGAGGCCCATTCGGTATCGGCGGGGCTCGATTATCCTGGTGTCGGACCGGAGCACGCGTATCTTCGAGACATCGGACGCGCCACTTACGTGACCGCTGATGACGATTCGGCGATCGACAGCTTTGTCTATCTGTCCAGAATGGAGGGCATCATTCCCGCTCTGGAATCGGCGCACGCGATCGCGCACGCGCGAATTCTCGCACCGACTCTCTCCCGCGATGCCATCATGCTGATCAACTTGTCTGGGCGCGGTGACAAGGATGCGCCGCAGGTTCGCGACATACTCGCGGCGCGGCACTCGGAGTCGCACTGATGGGCCGAATCGAAAGCCGTTTTTCGGATATGCGAGAGCGCGGAGAATGTGCGCTGATCCCCTTTCTGACCGCCGGAGACCCGAACCTTCCGACCACTGAAGCCCTGGTTCTGGCCATGGCCGAGGCGGGTGCTGATCTGATTGAAATCGGCGTTCCCTTCTCGGATCCCACAGCAGAAGGGCCCACCATCCAGCGCTCGAGCGAGCGCGCACTGAGCTCGGGGACCACGCTGCGAGGCGTGCTGAAGCTGGTCAATAATCTGCGGCCCAAGATCGATCAGCCGCTCGTGTTGATGGGATATGCAAACGTCTTTCTGGCGATGGGTGAGCGAAACTTCGCGGAGGCCGCGAAGGAGGTCGGTGTCGACGGGGTCATCACAGTGGATCTGCCGCCGGAGGAGGGTGGACTCTTTTTTGATTCGCTGATCGAATGCGAAATCGATCCGATCCTGCTGGCTTCGCCCACGACCCCGGAATCTCGCATGGCAATGCTCGTCGAGAAGACCCGGGGTTTTCTCTACTATGTGTCTCTTACCGGTGTAACCGGTGCGCGGAAGGAGATTGCGGCGGGATTGGAAGAAGCGGTCTCGAAGATCCGCAAGATTTCCGAGATTCCAGTCTGCGTGGGATTCGGAATTTCAACGCCCGAGCAGGTCGCCGAGGTCGGACGTTTTGCCGACGGAGCCGTGGTGGGAAGCGCGCTGGTAGACCTGATCGAAGCGGCCGAGACGCCCGGGCCAGCCGTGGCTTCCGTGTCCGAGTTCGTTGCGAAGCTCAAGCGCGCTTTGCGCTGAATCGCTCGAAGAGCATCCGCGTTTGATTCCGGGTTTCTTCCAGGCTGCCCGAATTATCGATGACGATGTCGGCCATGGATTTCTTGCTCTCGATCGGCAGTTGCGCGCGGATCCGCTGGAGCGCCGCTTCCCGATCGCAACCGTCTCGATTCATCAGCCGCTCGACCTGTAGCGGCTCTGGCGCGTAGACGAGGACGGTTGCATCGAAGGATGAAGTGGGCCCCTGGCTCGAGCCGTTTTCTCTCCGTTCGAAGAGAAGCGGGATGTCCAGCACGATCAGCGGCGTGTCCGTCGCCTGGGCGCCGGCCACGCGATCGGCCATGGTGGCGATGACCTTGGGGTGGACGATCGCCTCCAGCCGCCTGCGGGCTGTGGGATCGCCAAAGACGATTGTGCCCAGGGCGCTGCGATCAAGGCCGCCTTCAGCGTCGATCAGGTCAGATCCGAATGCTTCGGCGATCTCGTCGAGCAGGGGGGCACCGGGCGCCTGCAGTTCGTGGACGATCGCATCTGCATCGATCACGCTCGCGCCGAGCGAGCTGAGGAAGCCCGCGACCGTGCTCTTTCCCGTAGCGATCCCACCAGAGAGTCCGAGAACCGATGCCATGAGGCTGAGAATTGCATGCTCTGGCGCTCAACGCACATGGCGCGTGGCTCGCCTACGCGATGGAGTCACTCTCGCCGACCATGACGCAGTTCTTGCCCTCGGCCTTGGCGCGGTATAGAGCGCGGTCCGCCTGTTCGAAAAAATCCTTCCGATTGCCCATGAACTGGGCGACACCCACAGAAACCGTGACGCGGGTCAGTCTCATCGTTTCACCCAAAATGAACGAGGACTCGGCGATCGCGGTTCGAAGTTTTTCCGCGAGTTGATAAGCGCCGTCCTCGTTGGTGCCGGGAGCGAGCACCGCGAACTCCTCACCGCCGTACCGCGCCAATAGATCGCTCGACCGCACGGCCGCATTCATGATCAGAGCGAGCCCGTGCAGGAGTTCATCGCCCGCAGCATGCCCGAATCGGTCGTTGAGTGACTTGAAATCGTCGATGTCGATCAGCAAGAGCGAAAGTGGGGTCGATGCGCGTTCCGCACGCCTGATTTCGCGAGTGAGCTGGTCCTGGAAGAACCGGTGATTGTGCAGCTTGGTGAGACCATCGGTGATCGAGAGCTGCTCGAGAAGTTCGTTCGCTTGTTGGAGCTTGATGTTGTGGGTTCTGAGGTTTTCGTTGCTTTCCTTGATTTCATCCTGGGACGTGCGCACCCGTTGCAACATGCGATTGAACGCGTTGATGAGTACCCCGAGTTCATCGCGGGTGCCGGGATCTGGAATTTCGAACTCGAACTGCCCCTCTGCGACCCGGCGAGCACCCACGGAAAGAGCTTCGATCGGATTCAACACGGCAGAGGTGATTCGATACGAGACAAAACAGAGGAGCAAGATCGCCACCAGGTCGATCAGCAGCACCCGGCGAATCAAGATGAGCAGCGACGCATACGCCTCGCCGAAGGGAATCTCGAAGGCCGCATACCAACCGGATTCGTCAAGCGATTTTCCAAGCGGATGGGCGGTGCTCACGGTATGACGCCACGGCGAGTTGGTCGATTCGCGGACGCTGCCGCTGGTTTCATCGGGGTCTGGGGGCTCGACCTGGCTCGATGTGTCAGGCCCGCCACCCGCGAGCACGCCACCGGTTCCCAGCGTGAGGAGCATGCTGCCTCTGGGATCTGGCGATTGCTCGGCGAGCAGCAGCATGAGCTGTTTCCGGTCGAAGACGCCGACCGCGTATATGGGAGATTCGTCTCCTTGCGATATCCGCACCGAAGCCGCCGGAACCACGACTCCGTTGGCGAGTGAGGTCGCTATCCATTCGCTTGTCGAAAGTGAGCCCTCACTCGCGGGTGGGCAGATGGGCACCGAACCGACTCCTTCGGGGGATTCGGTGCGGTGGTCACAGAGCGCGAATCCTTCGAAGTAGCGACTTTCGTCCAGCAGATCCGCGAGCGCCGATTCGCCCGCTTCGTCCCACGCAGGTGAGGTCAATCGGACCAACTCTTCGCGGCCCGCCGCGAGCCAGATCGATGCGCTTTCCGCTGCGTGCCGCACAGCTCCGGGATATTGCTCGTCGATCGATCGGGCGATGAAATCCTGGGTGGGTTTGATCGCGGCCCAGCTCACGAGCATGGCGGCCGTAAAGCTTCCCGCGAAGACCATCAGGACGATCTTCGTGACAAGGCTGTTGATCGTCAGATGCTCAGATTGCGGGTCGATTTCAGGCATGGGCCCTTTGGGGTTGCCGGTTGCTGATGCATCGTCCATTGGACCGCTCGGCTTGATCGGTTTTCGGCCCCAAGAATCGATATAAATCCAAATTTTTCAGGTACTTAGGGGAGCAAACCGGGATGCTGGTGGGTCCGAAGTGGAGAAATTCCGATAACCCCTTGCAATCCCGATGTAATTCCCGTTTTGGAGAATTGCGCGGGCTGTGGGCCTCAACTACCTTGCGCAAGGTTTTTCAGGGGGTTAGCGGGATATTTGGCACCCGCGGACCTTCCGAACGCCGACCCCCGCACCAACTTGCCTGCCGATCGTCGCGAATGCGGTTCGATCGGTTGCTGCAACGGGAAGAACATGGCCGAGCCCGAACAGTCGAATTCCGAGTCCGGAGCTTCCGATGCCGATTCGGAACTCACGCGCCTGCGCGAGGAAATCGACGCGGTGGATCGAGCCATCCTCGAGCAGTTGAACCAGCGCGCGAAGTGGGTGCTCGAGGTGGGCCGCCACAAGCAGTCCCGAGGTGCCTCCGTCTACGAAGAGGCGCGCGAGAAGCGGATCGTGAGCGGCCTCGTCGAGAGCAACCCCGGTCCGTTCCCCAATGACGGTCTGGCCCCGGTATTTCGAGAGATCATTTCCGCGACCCGCTCACTCGAGGACGGTCTTTCGATTGCCTACATGGGGCCCGAAGGTACGTTCAGTCACGAGGCCGCGAACCTGAAATTCGGCCGGCTTGCGGCGCTCGAGCCGCTTCCGAGCATCGGCGACGTGTTCGCTGCCGTGGAACGCGGTGCGGCAAACCTCGGGATCGTTCCCGTCGAAAACACGACGGAAGGGGTCGTGACCCGGACGCTCGATGCCTTTGCGGACAGCGACGTGTTGATCTGCGGTGAAGTGCTGCTGCGGATTTCGAACCACCTGGCGTCTCGCAGTGGCCGGATCGAAGACGTCCAGCGGGTGGCCTCGAACCCCCAGCCCCTCGCTCAATGCCGCCACTGGCTCGATCGCAATACTCCGGGCGTGGAGCTTCTGGAAACTGCCAGTACCACGGCGGCCGCGCAGCTGGCGGCCAAGGATGGATCCGTCGCTGCGATCTGCAGTGCGAGTGCGGTCGAGCGCAACGGGCTGCGGACCATCGAGGCTTCGATCGAAGATCGGCGAGACAACACGACCCGGTTTCTGGTGATCGGCAAGCAGCTTCCGGAGCCGACCGGCAACGACCTCACTTCTGCGGTGTTTACGATTCGAAAGGACGTGCCGGGCGGCCTTCATCTGTTGCTGCAACCCTTCGCCGACGAGGGGATCAATCTCACGACGATTCAATTGCGACCCATCCGGGGCAAGCCCTGGGAGTACCTTTTCTTTCTCGACCTGGAGGGTCACCGCCAGGAACCGCGAGTCGAGAGGGCGCTTTCGCTCGTGGCCAAGATCGCCCACTCGCACCGCGTGTTGGGTTCGTTCCCGAGGGCTGACGTCGAACGGGGTCGGGGTTAGGCGATGGGTCTAAAAGAGATCATCAAACCCCATATTCTCGGCCTCGAGCCCTATCAGCCCGGCAAGCCGATCGAAGAACTCGAGCGCGAACTCGGAATCGAGGATTGCATCAAGCTCGCCTCCAATGAGAGCCCGATCGGTCCCTCGACGAAGGCGCTGGCCGCAGTTCGCGAAGCCCTCGACGGCGTTCACCGCTATCCCGATGGTGCGAGCTACGCGCTGCGCGAGCGACTTTCGAACCAACTCGAGGTGGATCCTGCGCAGCTCGTCTTCGGCGCCGGCGCCGACGAAATTCTCGAGCTTCTCGCCAAGGTGCTGCTGGGACCCGGCGACGAGGCGGTCTTCGCCTGGCCTTCGTTCGCGATGTATCCGGTCGTCGTGCAGGGGATGGGCGCGACATCGATCCGCGTGCCTCTCACGGGCGATCTGGGCCACGATCTCTCGGAAATGTCTGCGGCTGTCACGGATCGGACCCGCTTGATTTTCGTCTGCAATCCCAACAATCCGACGGGGACCAGCGTGGGCGCAGAAGCATTCAACCGCTTCGCCGAGTCGCTGCCGGAAACCGTCGTTCTGGCGATCGACGAGGCGTACTACGAATTCGTCCGGCGTTCCGATTTTCCCGACTCGCTCGAGTGGATTCGGCGTCGACCCGGAACGATCGCGCTGCGCACGTTCTCGAAGATCTTTGGCCTTGCGGGCTTGAGGATCGGATATGGGATCGCCGATCCCGAGCTCGCCGGTTACCTCCAGCGGGCGAGGCATCCCTTCAACGTCAGCCGCCTGGCGGAGGTTGCCGCATTGGCAGCGCTCGAGGATGTCGAGCACGCCGATCGCGCGCGTGCGACGAATGCCGAGGGCATCGACTACCTCTGCAGGGAGCTCGGCGCACTCGGGGTGGAAACGTGGCCAACCGATGCAAATTTTCTGCTCGCGAAGGCGGGGCCCGACACCGCCGTGCGCCTGCTGCGGGAGGGCATCATCGTCAGGGCGCTGAGCGGTTTCGGGATGCCGGATCACATCCGGATCAGCATCGGGCTTCCGGAAGAGAATGAACGCCTGGTCAAGACGCTGAGAAGATTGCGGGAGGGGAGTTTGTGAAGCCTCTCTTCGAACGGATCGCAGTGATTGGACTCGGATTGCTCGGCGGATCGGTTGCTGCAGCGGCTCACCGTTGCGGTGTCGCCACCCGTGTGGCCGGCGCCAGCCGGAGCGGCGATGCGCGGGATCTTGCGCTCGCTCGAAAGTGGGTCGACGAGGCCGGAAGTGCTGCGGAGGCCGCGAGCGGTGCCGATCTCATCGTGCTCGCGACGCCGGTTTTTGCAATGGCCGATGTGCTCCGAGAACTGGCTCCCGCGCTGCGTTTGGATGCGATCGTGACCGACGTCGGCAGTGTCAAGGCACTGCTCGCCGAGACGCTGCCCGGTCTGCTGCCCGCTGGTGTTTGCTACGTGGGCTCGCATCCGATGGCCGGCAGCCACGAGCGCGGCATCGAATACGCGCGCGCCGATCTCTTCGCAGACTCGACCTGCGCCGTCGCCGATACCGGGCAGCCCGAAGCGGAGCAGCGCGTGTGCGCTTTCTGGCAGGCACTCGGTGCGCGCGTTGTGATGCGTGACCCCGCGCAGCACGATGATCAGGTTGCCTGGACGAGCCATACACCCCACGTGCTCGCCTTTGGTTTTGCGGCCGCGTTGGCACGTGCGCCCGAAGGCTCAGGTGAGCTCACGGGCGGTGGATTCCGCGACTTTACGCGGATCGCGGAAAGCGATCCCGAACTCTGGAGCGACATCCTGACCGCGAACCGCAAGGCGCTCGGCGCGCCTCTGGCTGCGGTGGGCGAGGCGCTTCGACAATTGGGACAGGCAATCGAAGCGAATGATCCAGAGGGGGTCGAGCGCTGGATCTCGGGGGCGCGCGATACGCTCGCCCTCGCGATGCGTTCGGCACCCGCAGCAACATCGATGGATGAAGGTCATGCATCGAGTCAAACCACCAATCCACGGCCAAAAACAGATCCACGGTCGGGGTAAGAGAGCGAAAACAAAGCTGATGAATGAAGCAACCTCTAATGCAACTGGCGAAAGTTTCGCCGAACTTTTCGAATCGACGAGTGAGGCCCTCAAAGAGGGTGAAGTCGTCAACGGGATCATTCTTTCCATTGACGAAGATCACGTTCAGATCGACATCGGATTCAAGTCGGAAGGCCTGATTCCCACATGGGAGTTCATGGACGACGACGGGACCCTCCACATCCAGGTCGGCGACAAGGTTGACGTCCTTCTCGAAGAAGCAGAAGACGTGAACGGCCGAATCGTCTTGTCCAAGGAGAAGGCAGACCGACTCAAGGTGTGGGACGACATCAGTAGAGCCTACAAAGCCGAAGAGCCCGTCGAGGGCGTCGTAATCGCTCGGGTGAAGGGCGGGCTGGCTGTCGACATCGGCGTCAAGGCATTTCTCCCCGGCTCGCAGGTCGACCTGCGCCCGGTGCGAAATCTCGAGCACATCGTCAACCAGCGCCTCAAATTCAAGGTCATCAAGTTCAACAAGCGTCGCGGGAACATCGTTCTCTCGCGTCGTGCGCTTCTCGAGACGGAACGCAAGCAGCTTCGCGAAGACACGCTCGGGACGCTCGCGCCCGGACAGATCGTCGACGGCGTAATCAAGAATCTCACCGATTACGGTGCATTCATCGATCTCGGTGGGATCGACGGGCTGCTCCACGTGACGGATATGTCGTGGGGGCGCGTCAATCATCCTGGAGATCTCTTCCAGGTGGGCGATGAGATCAAGGTGAAGGTGCTGAAGTTCGATGCCGAGTCCGAGCGGGTCTCCCTCGGTCTGAAGCAGATTCAACCCGATCCGTGGATTGACGCGAGCATGCGTTATCCGATCGGCAAGCGCATCGAGGGGAAGGTTGTTTCGCTGGCGGAGTACGGAGCATTCGTCGAGTTGGAGCCCGGAATCGAGGGATTGATCCACGTTTCGGAGATTTCGTGGACCAAGCGAATCAAGCACCCCTCGAAGGTCGTTTCGGTCGGTGATGTCGTGGAATCGGTCGTGCTCGATGTTTCCGAAAAAGATCGAAAGATCTCGCTCGGAATGAAGCAGATCGAGCCGAATCCGTGGAGCGTGATCGAGGAGAAGTATCCGATCTCGACCCGGGTGAGCGGAACGATTCGCAACATCACGAACTTTGGCATCTTCGTGGGTCTCGAGGAAGGGATCGATGGGCTCGTTCACGTGTCGGATATTTCGTGGACGGAACAGGTCAAGCACCCGGGAGAGAAGTTCAAGAAGGGCGATACGGTCGAGGCCGTCGTGCTCAAGATCGACAAGGAGAACGAGAAGTTCTCCCTGGGGATCAAGCAACTCGAGCAGAACCCCTGGGATGAAATCATCAAGAAGTATCCGGTGGGTAGCGAGATCACCGCGGATGTGACGAGTGTTGCCGACTTCGGAGCGTTCGTTCGCCTCGAAGAGGGCATCGATGGTTTGATCTACAGCTCTGAGCTGTCGTCGGAGAGAGTTGAAAATCCGGCCGACGTGGTGAAGGAGGGTGAGTCTGTCACCGCCATCATCACCAAGGTGGATCCTGTGGAGCAGAAGATCTCTCTCTCCATCAAGGCGCTTACAGACCGTGAGCAGCGGGATGCTTTGAAGAAGCTGGCGTCACAACAGGCGCAGAAGCAGACGACGACTCTGGGAGATCTTCTTGCAGAGAAGCTCGCGGAGAAGGCTGAAGAGAAGGCCGAGGAGAGTGACGAGTAAGGTGATGGACTTCGGCGATCGGATTGGGCGGTCGCCGAAACCCGAAATTCGAGCGGTGTGCGGGCCAGGTAATGGCCCGCACACCGCCAGGAACGGGCGCCATGTCAGGTGAACCGTCGGGGAAGGGAATGACAAAGAGCGGGTTGATTGAAACAGTTGCCGAGGCGACGCCTCATATTTCCAAACGCGACACGGAGATCGTCGTCAACACGATCTTCGAATCGATGGCGCAGGCCCTTAAAACGGGTGAGCGGATCGAAATTCGGGGCTTTGGGAGTTTTCAGGTCAAGATTCGCGAAGCTCGCGAAGGCCGAAATCCGAAGACGGGTGCCCCGGTGCACATTTCCGCCAAGCGGACTCCTTTTTTCAAGGTTGGAAAGGAGCTCAAAGAGATGGTCGACGGGCATGGTTCGGGCGAGGTTCACACGTCGGAATCTGGCTTCAACCCGGGTGACGGCTCGGCCTGAGCGCTGAGCCTGAACGGCGAGAGGATTCGATGAGGCTTGCGCGCCGATTGATCACGGTCGCTGTCTTCGTGGCCTTGCTCGTTTTGGGCTGGAAGTTTGCGGCCAGCAATGGTCAGCCTGTCGTGGTGCACCACCCGGCCGGGGAATTTGCGGCGCGCGCACTCTGGGTGGTTTTGTTGGTGGCGTTTGGTTCCGGTGTCGTTCTGGCGGCAATCATCGCGTCCCTGCGCGGGGCTCGAATCCGGCTCGTTTCCCGGCGCTACCGGAAGCTCGTCGACAGTCTGCAAGCCGAAGTCCATCAGCTCCGAAGTTTGCCGTTGTCCGATCAGCCAGTGCCGATCGCGGACCCTGCGCCGACTGAAGGGCTGGAACGGGGGTCGTAGATCGAATGAATTGGTTTGCGCGAGCGTTCGGGGGGGGCGCACGCGGTTCGCGGAATCTCGATTCAGAGATGTGTTCCGCGCTGCTTTCCGTACTGGATCAGGACCTGGATCGGGCTGAAGACGCCCTGGTCCGGGCAGTGCGCATCGACGCCGATGGGATTGAATCCTATCTGGCTCTGGCTCGTCTGTATCGAATGCAGGGCGAGATCGGTCGCGCCATTCGCGTGCATCAAAATTTGTTGCTTCGGGATGATCTCAGCGAGCAGCAACGCCTGACAGCGCTCGCAGACCTGGGTGCAGATTTTCGCCAGGGTGGTTTCCAGGAGCGCGCGATCGCGTGTTATGAAGACGTGATTCTCGGTGATAAGCGCGATCTGGAATCACTTCGGGCGCTGGTTCAATTATACACCCAGACGAATCGCTATGAGCGAGCCATCGAGTATTCACGACGGCTGACACGGCTGGAAGGTGGCGAGCGAGGCGAAGAGGAAGCGCGATTGATGGTCGAAATGGCAAAGGTCCAACATGCCGACGGCCATCACGACGAAGCCCGCCGATCAATCAAGAAGGCCTTGCGTTGCAACAAGCGTTGCGTGGCTGGCTGGGTGCTGTTGGGAGATCTCGAGGCGGAGCGCGGAAAGCCGAAGGCTGCGCTGGCCGCCTGGTCGGAAGTGCCCCGACTCGATCGGGCGAGTGGACCGCTCGTCTATGCAAAGCTCGAAGCCACCTATGCGGCGCTCGGGAAGATCCGCGACTTCGAAGTGTTCGTCCGGAGTCTCCTCGAAGGGCAGCCCGGGGACGGAAATGCCCGCCGCGCGCTGGCGACGCTGCTTTCCGCGCGAGGTGAAATCGACGCCGCTATTGCGGAGTTGTGTCGCATGCTCGGTGCGGACTGCGACGACCTCGAAACGCGAGCTGCGTTGGGTCGAGTCTTGTTGGCGGACGGGCGCGTGGGGGATGCGGCGCGGGAATACGCATTGATGCTCGATGCGATCGGTCGCCGCGGATGGATTCGCGGCGAGGAGAAGCCGGAATGACGCGCGCCGCTCGAGACACGCCGATGATGCGGCAGTTCTTGTCGGTCAAGGCCCAGCATCCCGATGCGATCGTCTTTTACCGGATGGGCGATTTCTATGAGATGTTTCTTGCGGATGCCGAGATTGCGGCGCCACTTCTCGACATCACGCTGACCACGCGAGATCGCGACAAGGAAGATGCGGTGCCCATGTGCGGCATTCCGGTTCACGCGGCCGATCCGCACATCAAGCGACTCGCAGAGTTGGGCTACCGCGTCGCAATCTGCGAACAGGTCGAGAGTGCGAAGGCTGCGGCGGGTCGGCGTCTGGTCAAGCGGGAAGTGGTCGAAGTGATCACACCCGGCCTGGTTGGTGATCCGGAAGGGATCGATGGGGCGCGCGAGTTGTGTCTGGCCGCTCTCGATCCCGGCCCTCCGGTAGGTGTTGCGATCCTCGACGCGTCGACCGGCGAACTCCGCTGCACGCAGGTCGATTCCGGAGCGGCAGCTGACTTGCCTTCCGCCGTTCTCGAAGAGCTTCAGCGGGTGGATCCGAGGGAAATCCTGATCCCGACCGATCAGCCTGCGCTCGAGGCACAACTCGAGAAGCTGATTCCAGGTGCTGCGCGAACCTGCGTCGCACCCGGTTCCTACGATCCATCGGGAACCGAGGTTTCGATTCAGGGCTTCGATGCAGCGCAGAGCGATCCCGCAACCCGAGCGGCTGCGGCACTTCTCTCGTATGTCTCGGACAATCAACCGTTTGCGCTTTCGCATACCAATCGTCTGTCGAGCTACCGGTTGGCGGATACGATGATCCTCGACGCGGCGACTCGCGCGCATCTCGAACTCTTCTGCAATAGCGAAGACGGCGGTCGCGCTCGAACCCTCATCTCTCGGATCGACGTCTCGATGACACCGCTCGGGGCGCGGCGTCTGGCCCGCTGGCTCGCGTATCCGCTCGTCGATCCGGCGGCGATTGCGGTTCGCCAGGATGCGGTGGCAAGCCTTGCTGAGCGAGATCGTCTGCGCGCGGGACTGCGGGACGCGCTCAAGCCCGTCCGCGATCTGGAGCGTCTTCTCACCAAAGCGATTCGACCGACTTCTACGCCGCGGGATCTCGCAGCGCTGCGGAGTTCGCTCGAGTCGCTACCGGATGTGAGGAATGCGCTCGGGGCAGGTGACGACGAGCTCCTGTTGGCCGCGGCTGGGGATCACCCGGATCTTCTCGCGGCGCCTCCGTCGCTTGTCGAAATCGCCGGACTGTTGCGCGAGGGCCTGATCGACGATCCGCCGGCTGTTGCGAAGGGATCCCGCGGCGCGAACGAGACCGGCTATATCCGCGACGGTTTTCGGCTGGAACTCGACGGGCTCCGCGAGGGTGTGCACAAAGGCCGGGATTGGATTGCGGGCTTCGAGGCCAGCGAGCGTCAGAGAACGGGAATTCAGACGCTCAAGATCCGATTTCATCCGGTTCACGGTTATGCGATCGAGGTCACCAAGACCCATCTCCCTCGTGTGCCGGACGACTACGAGCGAAAGCAGACGCTCGCCAATGCCGAACGTTTCACGACACCAGAGCTGCGCCAGATTGAAGAGGGTGTCCGCGGGGGTACCGAACAAGCGGCGGCGCTCGAACGGAAGATCTTCGAAGAACTCCGGCAGGCCGTGGTGGAACGCGCTGCGGAGATCCGAGCGGCTGCGGACGTCGTGGCAACCCTCGACGTGATCGCGACTCTCGCCGAGGTCGCACGACGCGACAATTGGGTCAGGCCTCGGGTCGAGGAGGGCACCGCACTGGAGATTCGAAGCGGGCGCCATCCCGTGATCGAGCCACTGTTGGCCGCTCGAGGTGATGCGGAGTTCGTTCCGAACGATACCGATCTGGATTCCGATACGACACAGATATTGGTACTCACGGGACCGAACATGTCGGGTAAGAGCACCTACCTTCGGCAGGTCGCGCTCATCGTGTTGCTGGCCCAGATGGGGAGTTTCGTTCCCGCCGAAAGTGCGCGCATCGGGATCGTCGACCGGGTGTTCACGCGAGTCGGAGCCAGCGATCGCCTGGCGCGTGGTGAGTCGACCTTCATGGTCGAAATGCGGGAGACGGCCGAAATCCTGACGGCGGCCACGACTCGGAGTCTGGTCATCCTCGACGAGATCGGCCGTGGGACCAGCACATTCGACGGCCTCTCGATCGCGTGGGCCGTCGCGGAACATCTGCACGACTCTTCGAATCTGGGCGCGCGGACTCTCTTTGCGACCCACTATCACGAGCTCGCAGACCTCGCTCGCACGAAGCAACGTGTCGAGAACGCTCATTTCGAGGCTCGTGAGTGGGGCGATGAGGTCATCTTCCTGCGGCGGCTCGCTTCGGGAGCGGCGAGTCGATCCTACGGTATTCAAGTCGCGCGGCTGGCTGGACTCCCCGAGACGGTGATCGAGCGAGCGCGAACCATTTTGGGAAACCTCGAAGGGGGGGAGCTCGACGAACGGGGACGCCCTCGAATCGCCGGCTCGGGCGCTGTCGGCGAGCGGAATGATGATCAACCGAACCTGTTTCAATCCGCTGCGCCTAGCTGCGACCCGGCGGAGCGCGATGTGCTCGAACTGTTGCGATGCGCAGACCCCGATCGCACCACGCCCCTCGAGGCGTTGGAGTTGGTGTCCAGGGCCGTGGCGA
This sequence comes from Deltaproteobacteria bacterium, assembly GCA_019313605.1. GTDB lineage: Bacteria > Myxococcota_A > UBA9160 > UBA9160 > SMWR01 > JACZVU01. The sequence continues at coordinate 7,500 of JAFDAW010000002.1, read as the reverse complement.
AACTCCGCGGCGAGGTGAAGTCTTGACACGACGAGGTCTCGTTCTGCTGCTGGTGTCGGCCGCAGTGATCGCCATGGGCGTCAGCCGTCCGCGCGGTCTGGCGGATGTCCTCGCCGTGCGTCACTGGTCATATCCAGACTACACGCGCGTGGTGATCGAGCTCTCCGAACCGATCGAAACGCATGTGCAACACCTCGGCCCCGATCCCGCGGCGAAGAAGTCAGAACGTCTCTATCTCGACCTTCCTGGAATCTGGGTGGGCCGGAATTACAAACCGGGAATTGAGATTGCGGATGGCCTGCTTCGCTCCGTCCGCCTCGGACAGAACACCCTGCGCACGACCCGGGTCGTGATCGATGTCGAGCAGTACGATCACCACAGGTTGCTGTTCCTCACACACCCGGATCGGCTCGTGATCGATGTGTACGGAGAGCGCGACGCCGGTAGCCGAGGAGGGGTTCCCGGTGCCCGGCACGATGATCGGTTGCCAGCGGATGCGAGGGAGGTGAGAACGGTCATCGTCGACCCCGGTCACGGGGGTGCGGATCCAGGTGCCATTGGTGTGGGTGGGTTGCGCGAAAAGGATGTGACGCTTCGTCTGTCCAAGCTGCTGATCGCGAAACTTCGAGCCTCGGGTTTCGAAGTGGTCACCACCCGGAAGACTGACCGAACGGTGAGCCTCGAAGAGCGCACGGCGATCGCGGAGGCATCGAAAGGCGACGTCTTCATTTCGCTGCACGCAAATGCGGCACCGCGTCGCAGCGTCCAGGGAATTGAAACCTTCTATCCCGACGCAAATCACGAGCGTCACAGCCTGCGCGTCGCAATGCGCGAGAACGGAGTTTCCCGGGATCAACTCGACGAATTGCAGCGAACGCTGGCGAAATTGAGAATCGGCGAAATCTCCCCCTATTCGGAGCGGCTCGCCTCTCTCGTGCAGGGCCAACTCGCCCAGGAGCTCCCGTCTCGGTATGGGAAGATCCAGGATCTGGGCGCGAAGAAGGGGCCCTTTTACGTGCTCTTTCTCTCCAACATGCCGGCCATTCTGATCGAGGCGGGATTCTTAACCAACAGGTCGGACGCGAAGCGGCTTCGAAACGGGAATTATCTGGATTCTGTTGCGACCCAGATCTCGACCGGACTGGAGCGTTATCGCGATAGTGGGTCGACGCTCGCACGGCGCAACTCGAAATGACGGACCCTCCGTCGATCGATGTCTATTTCGGCGACGAGAACAGCACGGCGCGGCGCGGCGAAGCCGGTGTCGTTTCTGCAGCTCGCGCTTATCTTGCAGCGGGTCGCGAGCATCTCCAGAATCTGCACAGCTCCGGTGCGCTCGGCCATCGGGTCAACGAGACCTATTCGAACCTGATTGACCGGCTGGTGCGCCGGCTGTTCCGCCTCGCTGAAGAGGATTATTTCAGCGATGGCCGAGAAATCCCAGCCGTATTGACGGTCATCGCCGTCGGTGGATATGGGCGCCGCGAACTGAATATCCACTCCGATGTCGATCTGCTCTTCCTCTACCAGTCGCCGCTTTCCGGGCACGTGAAAGTCGTTGCCGAGCGCGTTCAGTACTGGCTCTGGGATGCTTCGCTGTCCGTGGGTAGCGCGACGCGGACGATCGAAGAGACGATCGAACTCGCGGAAGAAGATCAGACGGTTCGGACTTCCATCCTGACATCGCGCTGTCTCGCGGGAAGCGGCGTGCTGTTCCATCAGTTCGTCGAGCGGCTGCGCTCCGGCTTCATCGCGGACTCGGGAACATTTGTTTCCAGCCAGCTTACGGCGTTGCGGGAGCGGCACAGACAGCAAGGCGATTCGCTCTATCTCCTGCAGCCCAACATCAAGGAGGGGGCGGGCGGGCTGCGCGACTACCACGCGGCGTATTGGGCGCTGCAAGCCACTCAGCCGGGCGGTGGGCGAATCGACGACTTCCTTCACGTGGGTTTGCTGACGGAAGAAGAGTCGCGGGAGTACCTCGCGGCTTTGGATTTTCTTTGGCGGGTTCGCAATGAAGCCCACCTGATCACGGACCAGAAACGCGACCAGTTGAGCTTCGAACTCCAGGAGAAGATCGCCGATTCATTGGGATACGCGAACAAAGATGTGAGTGAAGGCGACGTTCAGCTTCCCGTTGAATGCTTCATGGGCGACTACTACCGACACGCCAGAGCGGTCCGAAGCTATTCACTGTTGGCAATCGAGCAGTGTCAGGCGCGTGTCCGCGGAACGTTCGGCGGTCGAAATGTCCAGGAGTTGGAGGATGGTTATCGAATCGCCGATGGCCATCTGGAGATTCCGCACACCAGTCTACTGAGCGACAAGCCCATTCGGGTATTGGAAGCGTTCGCGGTCGCGCAGGAACACGAAATTCCGCTCACCCGCAAGGCGCTGAGGCTGATTCGTGAAAATCTCCACTGCGTCGACGACGACTATCGAGCCGATCCCGAATGCATCGCCGTGTTCTTGCAGATCTTGAATTCAGAGCGGAGGGTGATGCGCTCGCTGATGGCGATGAACGAGGTGGGCTTGTTGGCGCGCTTCCTGCCGGAATGGGAGCACATCGTCTATCGCTGGCAACACGTGATGTATCACACCTACACGGTGGATGTGCATTCGATCTTCCTCGTCGAGGAGCTCCGGCGCCTCTGGTGCGGTCATTACGAAGAGGAACAACCAGAACTCACGGCGTTGATGCGCGCAGTGGACGATCGGCCGGTGCTGTTTCTCGGAAGCCTGTTGCACGACATCGGCAAGGGCCTGGGTGGTGATCATTCGAAGCTGGGCGCCGAGCGCGCCCGGCGATGTGTGGAGCGACTCGGCCTGGACGCCGAGCGCGTCGAGCGCGTTGTCTTCCTGGTCGAGTTTCATCTCGTGATGGCTCGACTCGCGCAGAAGCGCGACCTCTCCGATCCCAAGCCGATCTTTGAGTTTGCCCGCCTGGTGGGCGATCGCGCGCGGCTGAGAGATCTCTACCTGCTGACGTTTGCGGACATTCGCGCATCTTCGAGCAAGGCATGGACCGACTGGAAGGGGCAGCTGCTCAGCGAATTGTTCGAGCGAACTTCAGAGGTGATGGAGTCGGGATCCGATGATCCCTCGAAGGCCCTGGAGCTGATCGAAAAGCGCGTCGAGCAGCGCCGCCTGATTGCGGCTGAGGACCTTGCGGCGTTGGGTATCGCGGAGTCGGAGATCGAACAGTTCTTCGGAATGATGCCGCATCGCTACTTCATCGCCCACAAGCCCCGCCAGATTGCCCGTCACGCCCAGGTCGTGTTGGCCGTGGACCCACAGAGCGGTTTTTCGACTTCGGTGCGGGAGATGCGGGGAGGATTTTCCGAATTCATTTTGTGCACGGCGGATCGGCACGCACTCTATGCCAATGTGGCGGGAACGTTGGCCGCACACGACATCAATATCCTGGGTGCCCACGTGTACACGAGTCGATCGGGTCTTGCGCTCGAGGTGTATCGGGTCGCAACTCCGAGCGGGGGCGAGATTGCGCGAGAGCAGACGTGGTCGGATTTCAACAAATCATTGGCCGCGATGCTGAGCGGGAAGATGGAGGTGGATGCGCTGCTTCGGCGCCGGGGCCGCCCGGTGGGCGTGACCCGTTCGCCGGCGAGAGCGCCGGGTTCGGTGGCGATCACCAATGACGATTCCGACTTCTACACGATCGCGGATATCACAGCGAACGACCGACTCGGGTTGCTCCACGATCTGACACGCGTGATCGCAGAGCACGGTTTCGAGATCTACATCTCGAAGGCGGCGACATCTCTGGATCAGGTGACCGACACCTTCTATCTGAAGGATCACAACGGGAAGAAGATTGCGGACCCCAACGCGATCGAATCCCTGCGCGCGGATCTGCGCGAAGTTGTTCAGCGAGGTGGGGATGGCGGCAGCCGCTAAGAGCGATCCTCTCGAACGGGCGGTCGAGGCATTCTTGACGCACGCGTCTATCGAGCGCGGCCTCTCTCCCCGCACCGTCGAGGCGTATGGGCGAGATCTCAAACGTTTTGCGGGCTACCTGAAAGGCGCGGGGGTTCGCAGCTTTCAGGCGATCCAGCGCGAGCACCTCGTGGGCTTCACGCGATTTCTCGATCGCGAAGGCCTCGGGTCGCGCAGTCGTGCGCGGACGCTGGTATCGGTTCGCCGGTTGCTCCGGCACCAGGGGGTTTCGGGAACTACGGGGGATGATCCCCTGGAGGGCGTGTCGAGCCCGAGTTTCGATACTCCGTTGCCGCGAATTCTCAGACCGGACGAGACGGCCTCATTGATCGAGGCGGCGGATACCTCGACCCCGATCGGTCTGCGTGATCGCTGCATGCTGGAAGTTCTCTACGGTTCGGGATTGCGGGTGAGCGAGTTGGTGGGGCTGCGTCTGGGTTCGGTCGACCGGCGCTCCGGAGTGATTCGGGTGTTTGGAAAGGGGCGCAAGGAGCGGATCGTGCCCCTGGGTACACCCGCTCTGGAGTTGCTCGATCGCTACCTGGAGACCGCAAGGCCGGTACTCGCGAAGCGCTCTCTACCCGATTGCGATGCGGTCTTTCTCACGCGAAGGGGTAGGGCGATGACCCGGCAAAATTTCTTCCTTCGCATCCGGGAAGCCGCACGCGTTGCGGGAATTGCATCGGAGCGCGTCTCGCCCCATGTGTTGCGCCATGCGTTCGCGACAGACCTGCTCGAGGGGGGCGCGGATCTTCGCGCCGTGCAGAGCATGCTCGGGCACGCGGACCTCGCGACGACCGAAATCTATACCCACGTGAGTCGGTCTCGGTTGCGAGAAACCGTGGAACGCCGGCATCCACGGGGTCGGCGTCAACCGTCGAGGCGTCGACCGTGAGGCTGCCGGGCGCGAAAGAATTCCGCAAAGCGCTGAAGTGCGACACCGCAGCATTGCTCGATTCCGTTCTCGATGCCGCAGAAGCTCGCGGGCTCGCCGTCTACGCGGTGGGTGGACCCGTACGGGATCTGGTGTTGGGTAAGGAGATCAACGACGTCGACCTTCTGGTGGAATCCGGTGATGCGGTGGCGTTGGCGACACTGGCAGCTCCACCGGACGCTCGTGTAACGCCACACGATCGCTTTGGAACCGTCCAACTTCGGGTCGGATCGGCGAACATCGATATCTCGGGAGTTCGGCGTGAGACGTATGCCCACGTCGGCGCACTTCCGCGAGTCGAGCCCGGCAGCCTGGAAGAAGATCTCGCACGGCGCGACTTCACGGTCAACGCTCTGGCGCTGCCGCTCTCCAACCAAGCGAAGCGCGAGCACTCGGGGATCGTCGACCTGGCGGGCGGTATCGCCGATCTCACCGGAGGGGACCTCAGGATCTTGCATCCGCGAAGTTTTCACGACGATCCAACGCGGGTGTTGCGCGCAGCGCGCCTCGGACCGCGCCTCGGACTGTCGCTGACCCGCGGTTCTCGCACGGCTTTACGCGACGCGTTGCGGGATGGCGTCTTCGGGCGCGTGAGTGGGGATCGGCTGCGCCGGGAGTTGGTGAAAATCTTCGACGATGCCCAACTGGGCCTCGATCCGTCGAAGGTGTTGCGGCTGCTCTCCAACTGGCACGTGCTCGGTGCTCTTGAGCCCGGCCTGGATCTACCGCGCGCAGCCGTGGTTCCGCTGCGCCGATTGGGTCGAGCGATTGCATCGCCTCCGTGGCGATCCGGTCGTTGGCGGAGTTGGTTTTCGGGGCTGAACGTCTGGTTGGCGCCAGCCTCGCCCGCACTCCGGCGTCGAACCCTGCAACGCTTTTCGGTTCGCGGAGAGGTGGCGCGGGCGATCAGCGGCTTTCCCAAGGCGAGTGGCGGATGGATGAATGCGCTGCTTCGCGCGCGAGGTCGCGGCGCAATCGATGCGGCGCTGGCTCCGTTGAGTGAAGAGGAACTCTACTCCCTCTACTCGCTCGCGGATCCGAAGCTGCGCCGGCGTATTGCTCGCTTCGCGGTCGAGGATCGGATGCGTCGCGTACCGCTCGGCGGCGAGGACCTGCTCGCAATCGGGCTCGAGGGTCCGGCGCTGGGGCGGGTTCTCAACCGGGTTCGGGTCGCCTATCTCGACGGCGCGTTGAAGGATCGAGACGAAGCAATTGCGTTGGCTCGCGAAATCGCCCGGCGGCGGGGGACGTCGAAGCCGAAGCCAGCCGCCAGGGCCCGGCGGCGCTGAGATGCTTGCCCGCGCAGCTGAGATCACGCATAATCGGTGTAATTCCCCATCCTCCAGCAAGCTGCCTCTCGAGGGGCCAACGTGACTGCCTCAGTGCCTGAGTCTGATGCCGCTTCGCTCGCCGCTGAGCCGTTGGCGCCGTATTCCGTCCGCCTACCGGTCTTCGAGGGTCCGCTCGATCTGCTCCTCCACCTGATTCGAATCAACGAGGTCGAGATCACCGATATCCCGATCGCGCGGATCGGCGAGCAGTATCTCGAGTATTTGGAGCTGATGCACGAGCTCGATCTCGAACTGGTCGGCGAGTATCTCGTCATGGCATCGACTCTCGCCTGGATCAAATCCCGGATGCTCTTGCCCGCCGAACGCGTGGGCGAAGACGGAGAGGAGATCGATCCGCGCGCGGAGCTCATCGCTCGGTTGCTCGAATATCAGAGATTCAAAGAAGTCGCGGCCGAGTTGGGCGAGCGAAAGCGCCTGGACCGAGACGTGTTCGCGGCCAGTGGTTGCGGGTTGGAGACGCCCTCGGAATCCGAGCGCGAGATCGAGGTCGGACTCTTCGATCTCGTAGAGGCCTATCGCCGCGCCCTCGAGGCGAAACACGACGTTGAAGCGAAGCCGCACGAAATCGAAGCGGAGGAGATCACGGTTCGCGAGCGGATGCTGGAGATCATGACGGTGCTGGCGTCCCGTCCGAGCATCGACTTCGACGTCCTGCTCAAAGAGGAGCGAAGTCGCCCGTATACGAAATCCCTCATCATCGCGACTTTCCTTGGAATCCTCGAATTGACACGGCTCGCTGCGATTCGCATCTACCAGGGAATCGACGAGTCGGGGGCCCCCGAAGGACCGATTCACCTGCGCCGTTCGATTGAAACGAACGACACGGCGTGGATCGAACAGATTGCGGAATCGATGTGACGAGGGGACGATGAGCGAAGTCGAAAAGCGCAACATTGCCGAAGCCTTTATTCTGGCGTCGCCGGATCCGATCCCGTTGGGGCGGCTTGCGAAACTGATTCCCCGCTGCACGCCGGCCAAGGCCCGGATTCTTGTAGATGAACTGAACGCCGAATACGTCGCTCAACAGCGTGCGTTCGAGATTTGTGAGATCGCGGGTGGCTATCAGATGCGCACCCACTCGGAGTTCGCCTCCTATCTCCGACAACTTCAGAACTCCCGTCCGTTGCGCCTTTCCAATGCCGCCCTCGAGACGCTGGCGATCGTCGCCTACCGACAGCCCCTGACGCGCGCGGAGGTGGAGAACGTGCGCGGCGTCGACGCGGGCCCCGTGATGCGGACCCTGCTCGAGCGCAAGCT
>JAFDAW010000342.1 GCA_019313605.1 Deltaproteobacteria bacterium | reverse complement strand
GACGACCGGGAAGCCGCCGTTTTCGAGCTCTTGGGTAAATACGGTGCGGAACTCGTCGGCGAGATCTCTCTTGATCCTCTCCATGTCGCGTGTGCGCACGCCCGAATGGTTCATTCGCCAATTTCTCCTGAACGACACCATGCAGTCGAGCAGGCCGACGTGGGCGTATTGGCTGAAGTCCACATCGGGCTTCACCCAGGCGAGTGCCACCCTGGAGTTCTCGATGCGCTCGAGCCCGGCGTGCGTCACGTCGGGCACGCGGCTTTCAGTTGCGCAAGCCGCGCAGAGTGCGGTCGCCAGTACGGCGCCAAAGATCGTTCGAAGTCCGGATCCAGCGATCATCGGGGGTCTCCTTTGTTCAATATGGGCCGCTCCGCACAAAACCATGCCCGAACGGGCCGTGATGCGCTAGGGATTCGGGCGGAATGCGCGAGCAGAGCCGCAAACGAAACCGCCAGGCTGCGCGCCTGGGAGCGCTGTCTGCCTGGGCTGCGCTGGTGCTGATCTCTGGTTCGGCGTTCGGCGCTGAATCTCGCCTGGGCGTTGTCTACGGCGACTCCGAGGCGACACTCGATTTCTTTCCCGCCCTCCCCACGGCGAAAGCGCCGAAACGCGCACCACTGCTCGCCTTCGTCGCCGGGCGTTTTTGGGGAATCGAAGGTTCCAGTTCGTTTCCACTCGCGGAACTCGTGGCGGCGCCGCTTCGCGCCGAGGGGATTTCCGTTGCGCTGATCCGCCATCGGCCCGCACCCGACCATACCCATCCCGCTTTTGCGGAGGATGCGGCTTCGGCGATCGCGTGGCTGGTCGCCCACGCGAAGGAACTCGGCGTGGATCCAGCGCGGATCTTTCTCGCCGGCCACGCTTCGGGCGCGCAGGTCGCCGCATTGGTCGCTCTCGACCCTCGCTATCTCACCGCGGAGGATCTCGACGCAGAGGTGCTGGCAGGCGTGATTCCGATCAGCGGCATCTACGATCTGGAGCGGAAGCAGGCCGGCCTGGAGGAACTCTCCAACTACTACCAGTTGGCATTTCCGACGAGATCGCTCCAGCGCGAGGCGTCTCCCGTGCGCCATGTCCGCGCCGATGCGCCGTCGTTTCTGGTTCTTGCCTCACAACAAGATATTTCGGGCTTCGTTGAAGCGGCGGCCGGATTCAGCAGATCCTTGCGCAGAGCCGGACATCCAGAAGCCGAGACCTTTCTCGCGGCCGGGCAGGATCACCAATCGGTCTTGAACATGAACTCGAAGAGCAATCCCGCGCGACGGCATCTGATGGGATTCATCGGCGTCGGTGAGGGTGCAAGGGCTTTTCGCGACACCCTTGCTGCGCGGAGCTATTGGCGAAACCCGAGCACTTCGACCGAGCCTTTTTGGGCCTACACCGAACAGATCAAGCACCACCCGGAAGAGCCGCGGCTGACAGCGACTGTGCGCGCCTTTTTCAAATCTGGCGGGGCGCGCGGTGTTCCGATCGCGGTACCGCAGTACGACGCGATCGATCTCTTCGCGCTGCTCGACGCGATGGGCAGCGAGCGAGTCGGCAGCGGCCGTTGGCTCGTGCTGACCAATCTGCGCAACGAGCGAGCCGTGCTCGACCTCGAAGCTCTGCGCCCCTACGAGCCCCGCGTCGTGATCGGACTGGACGGCGAGAAAAACCTTTTTCGAGTCGTCGATCTCTACCAGACCCAGCGCCGCTATTCGTGGCGCGAATCGAAGCCCGACCCGTGGATCCTCACGCGATCGGCGGGCGCGTTTCTCTACTTCGCCTTGCCACCGCCGGCCAGCGTGGTTCCAAATGCGTTCGGGCTCTTCGGGCTCACGCCCGAGAGTTTCCAGCTCACCGACAGCGACCCGCTCGCCGCCTTGTCCGATCTGGAGGACGCAGATCGGAATTTTCTGGTTCGCGAAAAAGCCTGCGTGAGCTGCCATCAGTTTCGCAGTGTCGGTGCGCGTGCGGGCCATATCCGAGCGAGCGATGGCGAGCTGGTGGGTGGATTTGCGCTGCCGCTCGAGGAATATCCGCCCGAGGTCTGGCGCCGCTACTGCTTCGAGCAGACAGAGGTGGCCGCTGAATTGGGAGTGAGAAAAGTAGGCCTCTCTCCCGAATGGCAGCAGCGTCTCTTCGAGTTGGTGGTACGCGAGCGCGAAGGCGCGACCGATCGCTGACGCTGGAGAACCTCGCGTTCAAGAGATAGATTCGGCGCTGGCCGGTGGTCGGCAAGGGGAGCGAAATGGCAGACATGGTTCGTCTCGCGATCGACTTCGAGAACCCGAGCCCGGAGTGGTGGGAGGGCGGCGGGCGCGACCTCTGGGATGCCCTGATCGAGGGCTTCGACAACAACGACGCGCTGGTCGATCGATCGATCGCCGACTCGTGGCTCGCCGAAGCTGCAAAGATTACCGGCTGGCACGGCGGCCCGGAATTTTCTCCGCACCCGATCTGCGTCAAGGAAATCGACGAAGACGAAGAGTTGTGACGACGCCCCTGCGAAATGGGGGTTTGCGGATCTTGGTGCCTTCGTTTGCCGAAGCTTTGCTCGGGGTGTGGGGTGACGGGAGGGCATCGGACTCAGGCCCATGTCGTCCTCAACCCTCCCGTCACCCCACACCCTAGTGACGTTTCTTTAGATCGGGCCGCCTTGTGCGGGGGTCTCTTTCG